>NZ_JBHTTQ010000128.1:0-18792 GCF_042794475.1 Streptomyces sp. NPDC056527 | reverse complement strand
CCGCAGCACATCGCGCTGCGGGCCCCTTCGGCTGCCGGGGGCTAGGCGTCCCGGCGAAGGCGCGGCTTCAGGTCCTTGAAGCGGGCCAGGAGGCCGTTGACGAAGGTCGGCGACTCGTCGGTGGAGAACTCCTTGGCGAGCTGCACCGCCTCGTCGATCGCCACGGCGTCCGGCGTCTCGTCGGCCCAGATCAGCTCGTACGCGCCGAGGCGCACGATGTTCCGGTCGGCGACCGGCATACGGTCCAGGTCCCAGTCCACCGCGTAGGTGGCGATGAGCTCGTCGATCCGGTTCGCGTGGTCCGCGTATCCCTCGACCAGCTGCATCGTGAACTCGTTGACCGGCGGCTGACGGTCGTCGGACCGTGCGTGCCGGACCCAGTCCGCGAGGACCTGCTGCACGGACGCACCGCGCTGGTCGGCCTCGAAGAGGATCTGGAAGGCGCGCTTACGGGCCTTGCTGCGGGCAGCCACGGTTAGCTGTTCACCCGGCCGAGGTAGTCGCTCGTGCGGGTGTCGACCTTGATCTTCTCACCGGTGGTGATGAAGAGCGGGACCTGGATCTCGTGGCCGGTCTCCAGCGTGGCGGGCTTGGTGCCGCCGGTGGAGCGGTCGCCCTGGACGCCCGGGTCGGTGTGCTGGATGGTCAGCTCGACGGCGGCGGGGAGCTCGACGTAGAGCACCGAGCCCTCGTGCTGCGCGACCGAGGCGGTGAAGCCCTCGATCAGGAAGTTGGCGGCGTCGCCGACGGCCTTGCGCTCGACCATCAGCTGGTCGTAGGTCTGCATGTCCATGAAGACGAAGTAGTCGCCGTCCATGTACGAGAACTGCATGTCGCGGCGGTCGATGGTGGCCGTCTCGACCTTCACACCGGCGTTGAAGGTCTTGTCGACGACCTTGCCGGAGAGCACGTTCTTGAGCTTGGTGCGCACGAAGGCCGGGCCCTTGCCGGGCTTGACGTGCTGGAACTCGACGACGGACCAGAGCTGGTCCCCGTCGAGCTTGAGCACCATGCCGTTCTTGAGGTCGTTCGTGGAAGCCACGGTTGCGGAATCTCCTGGACTGACGTGGGACCAGGGAGGCGTACGCGCCCTACAGCGCGAGCAGCTCCTTGGTCGTAATGGTGAGTAGCTCGGGTCCGCCGTCCGCCTCCTGGCGCACGACGAGCGTGTCATCGATCCGGACCCCGCCCCGGCCCGGGAGGTGGACCCCCGGTTCGACGGTGACCGGCACACAAGCGTCCAGTTTACCCATGGCCGAGGGTGCGAGCTGCGGGTCCTCGTCGATTTCAAGACCGACACCGTGCCCGGTGAGGGAAGGAACGGCCTCTCCGTGGCCCGCGGCGTCCAGGATCTGGCGGGCCGCGCGGTCCACGTCGCGGTACTCCGCTCCGGGGGCCAGTGACTCCCGGCCCGCCCGCTGAGCGGCGAAGACGAGGTCGTAGAGCTCGATCTGCCAGTCCGCGGGGGTGGTTCCGATGACGAACGTACGGCCGATCTCGCAGCGGTAGCCGCGGTAGTTGGCGCCGAGGCAGACGGAGAGGAAATCTCCCTCCTCGACCCGGCGGTCGGAGGGCCGGTGGCCGCCCCGGCCGGAGTTGGGACCGGTTGCCACGGAGGTCGGGAAGGCGGCGCCGTCCGCGCCGTGGTCGACGAGCCGGCGCTCCAGCTCCAGCGCGAGATGCCGCTCGGTCCGCCCGACCAGGATGGACTCCAGCAGCTCTCCCAGGGCCTGGTCGGCGATCTCGGCCGCGATCCGCAGACAGGCGATCTCGTCCTCGTCCTTCACGATCCTCAGCTGCTCCACGGCTCCGCCGAGATCGGCGAGGTGGAGCTGCGGCGCGACCGAGCCCATGGCGCGGTGGCGGGCCACGGTCAGATGGTGTTCCTCGACGGCGAGGGCGTCCGCACCGGCCTTGCGGGCGAAGTCGACGGCCGCGACGGCCGGATCCCCGCCGGCCGCGGGCAGCACCGCCTGTCGGAGCAGCTCGTCGAGCCGTCCGTCGGCCGGATCGCCGCCCGGCGCGGTGGGGCAGAGCAGTACGTCCTCGTCCGGGCCGATCAGCAGCACGGCCCCGAGGGGCGAACCGCCCGCGAGATAGCGGACGTTGGCGGGGCGGGAGACCAGGGCCGCCGGGGCGCCGGCCGCCGCGCACCGGTCGCGCAGCCGCACCCGGCGGTCCGCATACACCTCTGACATGCTCCGAGCCTACGAGGGGCGGGCCGCCCTGGCCTGCTCAGCGCGGCCGACCGGGCCATCGGCGGCCGCCTCGGGCCGTCACCAGGCGGGTGGGCTCGCTATGGACCGGGCCAGGACCTCGTCGAGGACGCGGGCGGTGGTCTCGACGTCGTACTTGGAGTTGTCGATGATCGGCAGGCCGGAGCCGTACCAGCCGGCCATCCGGCCGTGGATGGAGGCGACCTCCTCGTCCGAGAGACGTCTGTTTCCGCTGCGCTCGGCGTTGCGCTCCAGGACGATCTCCAGGCCCGGCAGGAGCACCACCGGAAGCAGTCCGGGGCCGACGTGCCGCTTCCAGCCGCCGAGGCCCACGACGGGGCGGTCGGGGAAGACGGCGTCGTCGAGGATGCACGAGATGCCGTTGGCGAGGAAGTTACGGGCGGCGAAGCCGCAGGTGCGGCGGGCGAGGCGGTACTGGGCCTCGGAGTGTTCGTTCCAGCCGGACTGGGGGTCGGCGAAGCCGGAGCAGACCCACTCGCGGACGTCGTCGAGGCTGATGTGCGCGGTCGGCACGCGGCGGCGCTTGGCCCAGTGGCGGGCGACGGTCGTCTTGCCGGCGCCCGCGGGGCCGATCAGGAGGACGGCGAGGGTCGCCGTGCCGGTGCCGGGCTCGGCGGCATGCGGCGCGGGTATGGCGACGGGGGGCAGCTGCACGTGCCCGGTGGTGGTGTCGCGCGGCATCGGTGCCGGCTGTCCGGGATGCGGCGGCACTCCGCCGGTCGTCCAGCCGGGTGCGGGCGGCGCGGCCGGGTGCGGCGCCTGCGAGGGGCCGGGAGGGACGGGGTGGGGGTGCGGGTGCGGTGCTTGGTGTCCGCCCTGCGCCATCGGAGGTCGCCCGGCGCCCTGCGCCCATGCCGTGGGTTCGGGCGGTGGCAACGGAGCCCCCACTGCGTGCTGCATCCGGTGCCACTCCGTCTCGTACGGCCGATACTTCCAGGAACGTTACCGCCCCCGGCTCCCACAGGGGGAACGGCCGGGGGCGGTCCGAAGTGCCCTACGAGGCGATCTCGCCTCCGGGGCCGCTCGCTGTCAGTCGGTCAGTTCCTCCGCCAGCGCCCGCAGGGCGAGTCGGTAGGAGCCGATCCCGAATCCGGCCACGGTCCCGGTCGCGACCGCGGCGACGACCGAGGTGTGCCGGAACTCCTCCCGGGTGTACGGGTTCGAGATGTGCACCTCGATCAGCGGCGCGGTCCGCTGGGCGGCCGCGTCGCGCATCCCGTACGAGTAGTGCGTGAAGGCACCCGGGTTGAGAACGACCGGGATCGCGCCGTCGGCGGCCTCGTGCAGCCAGCGGATCATCTCGCCCTCGTCGTTGGTCTCCCGGACGTCGACGTCGAAGCCGAGCTCGGTCCCGAGGGCCCGGCAGGACTCCACCAGGCCCTTGTACGACGTGGCGCCGTAGATGTCGGGCTCACGGGAGCCGAGCCGGCCGAGGTTCGGGCCGTTCAGCACGAGGACGCGACGGAGGTCGCTCACGCGGACACCTCGCCGTAGGCCGCGATCAGCACGGACGGGTCCGGGCCTTCGAGCACGGTCGGCTTGCCGAGCCCGTCGAGGACGATGAACCGCAGCAGGTCGCCACGGGACTTCTTGTCGACCTTCATGGTCTCCAGGAGCTTGGGCCACTGGTCACCTCGGTAGGTGAGCGGCAGGCCGACCGACTCCAGGACCGTGCGGTGGCGGTCGGCGGTGGCGTCGTCGAGCCGGCCGGCCAGCCGGCCGAGCTCGGCGGCGAAGACCATGCCGACGGAGACGGCCGCGCCGTGCCGCCACTTGTACCGCTCGTTCTTCTCGATCGCGTGGGCGAGCGTGTGTCCGTAGTTCAGGATCTCGCGCAGGCCCGACTCCTTGAGGTCGCCGGAGACGACCTCCGCCTTGACCTTGATCGAGCGGACGATCAGCTCGGCGGTGTGCGGTCCGTTCGGCGTGCGGGCCCCCTGCGGGTCCGCCTCCACGAGGTCGAGGATCACCGGGTCGGCGATGAAACCGGCCTTGATGATCTCCGCCATGCCGCTGACGTAGTCGTTGACCGGCAGCGAGTCCAGCGCGGCCAGGTCGCACAGGACGCCGGCGGGCGGGTGGAAGGAGCCGACGAGGTTCTTGCCCTCGGCGGTGTTGATGCCCGTCTTCCCACCGACGGCCGCGTCGACCATGCCGAGGACCGTGGTCGGCACGGCGATCCAGCGGACGCCACGCAGCCAGGTGGCGGCCACGAAGCCTGCCAGGTCGGTCGTCGAGCCACCGCCGACGCCGACGATGACGTCGGTGCGGGTGAAGCCGGTCTGGCCGAGCGCCTTCCAGCAGTAGGCCGCGACCTCGGCGGTCTTGGCCTCCTCGGCGTTGGGCACCTGGATGGCGACGGCCTCGAAACCCTGGTCGGCGAGGTCGGCCCGCAGGGCCTCACCCGTCTCGGCCAGCGCCTCCGGGTGGATCACTGCGACGCGCTTGGCCTTCTGCCCGATCAGGGCGGGCAGCTCGGCGAGCAGCTGCCGCCCGACCAGCACCTCGTACGGATCCGTGCCCGCCGAACCGCCGACCTGGATTCGGGTCACTTCCTGGTCCGTCATACGTCCTTCTTCAACTCCAGAGCGTCGAGGACCGCGTCCGCGACCTCTTCGGGGGTGCGGTCGTCGGTGGCGACGACGACCCGGGCGACTTCGGTGTAGAGGTGGCGGCGCGCCTCCATCAGCTCGCGCCACTGGCGGCGCGGGTTGACGGCGAGCAGCGGCCGCGCGGTGTTGAGGCCGACACGGCGTACGGCCTCCTCGACGTCCATCGAGAGATAGGCGACCGGCAGTCCGGTGAGGAGCTCGCGGGTACCGGCGTCGAGGACCGCACCGCCGCCGAGCGCGAGGACGCCCTCGTGCTCGGCGACCGCGGTCCGTACGGCCTCGCGCTCCAGGGCGCGGAAGCGGTCCTCGCCGTCCTCGATGAAGATGTCCGAGATCTCACGGCCCTGGGCGGCGACGATGTCGGCGTCGGTGTCCCGGTAGGGCGCGCCGAGCAGCTCGGCGAGGAGCGCGCCCACCGTGGACTTGCCGGACCCCATGGGCCCGACCAGGACGACCTGCGGTCCGGTCACCGGATCTGCAGGTTGTCGAGGTACGACTGGACGTTGCGGCGGGTCTCCGGGACGCTGTCGCCGCCGAACTTCTCGACGACGGCGTCCGCGAGGACGAGCGCGACCATGGCCTCGGCGACGATGCCGGCGGCGGGCACGGCACAGACGTCGGAGCGCTGGTGGTGGGCCTGGGTGGCCTCGCCGGTGGCGACGTCGACGGTGGCGAGCGCGCGCGGGACGGTCGCGATCGGCTTCATCGCGGCGCGGACGCGGAGCAGCTCGCCGGTGGTCAGACCGCCCTCGGTGCCGCCGGAGCGGCCGGTGGTGCGCTTGATGCCGTCTGCGGTCCGCACGATCTCGTCGTGCGCCTTCGAGCCGGGCACGCGGGCGAGCTCGAAGCCGTCGCCGACCTCGACGCCCTTGATGGCCTGGATGCCCATGAGCGCGGCGGCGAGCCGCGCGTCGAGGCGGCGGTCCCAGTGGACGTGGGAGCCGAGGCCGACGGGCACGCCGTACGCCAGGACCTCGACGACGCCGCCGAGGGTGTCGCCGTCCTTGTGGGCCTGGTCGATCTCCGCGACCATCGCCTTCGACGCGTCCGCGTCGAGGCAGCGCACGGGGTCGGCGTCGAGCTTCTCGACGTCGGCGGGGGTCGGGTAGACGCCGTACGGGGCCTTGGCGGCCGCGAGCTCCACCACGTGGGAGACGATCTCGATACCCGCGGCCTCCTTGATGAAGGACCGGGCGACGGCGCCGAGGGCCACACGGGCGGCGGTCTCACGGGCGCTGGCGCGCTCCAGGATCGGCCGGGCCTCGTCGAAGCCGTACTTCTGCATACCGGCGAGGTCGGCGTGGCCGGGGCGGGGCCGGGTCAGGGGCGCGTTGCGGCCCGTCTCCTTGAGCTCGGCCGGGTCGACCGGGTCGGCCGCCATGACCTTCTCCCACTTGGGCCACTCGGTGTTGCCGACCATCACGGCGATCGGCGAGCCGAGGGAGAGCCCGTGCCGGACGCCGCCCAGGAAGGTGATCTCGTCCTGCTCGAACTTCATGCGCGCGCCACGCCCATAGCCGAGACGCCGCCGCGCGAGGTGGTCCGCCACCAGCTCCGTGGTGACCGGGACACCGGCGGGAAGACCCTCCAGCGTCGCGACCAGCGCGGGACCGTGCGACTCTCCGGCTGTCAGCCAGCGCAACCTGCTCAACGATGCTCCTCATGCTCGCGCCCAGAACTGCTTGGCGCGACCAGGTGCGCGGCCCTGGCCCGCCGTCATCGATCCTCCCACGTTCGGCGACCGATGCCGGTTCAGGTCCAGTTATCGGACGATGCACGGGACGAATATGTCAGCTGGCGGGGGCCCGACACGGTGTCACGCCATGGGCTACGCGTGGGACGCGAGCGCCTCGGTACCCGCCCGCCGCATCGCCTCCAGCGGCGCCGGGGCTCGACCGGTCATCTGTTCGACCTGGAGGACGGCCTGGTGCACCAGGAGGTCCAGACCGCCGAGTACGGTGCCGCCCCGGGCGGACCAGGCCGCGGCGAGCGGGGTCGGCCAGGGGTGGTAGAGCACGTCGAAGAGGGTGCCGGGAGCGCCGGAGACCGCGGGCGCCAGGTCGTCCGTCGTCCCGGCGGGGGTGGTCGCGATCACGAGCGGGGACGCGAAGGCCTCCGCCGCGCTCCCCCAGTCCGCGGTACGCACGTCCACACCGAGCCGCTCACCCCAGCCGCGCATCTCGTCGGCCCGCGCCTCGCTCCGTACGTAGGCGGTGACGGGGCCCGCGCAGATGCGCGCCAGCGCGGCGAGCGCCGAGGAGGCGGTGGCACCCGCGCCGAGGACGGCGGCGGACTCCACCTTCTCCACACCCCGCTCGCGCAGGGCGGCGACCAGACCGGGGATGTCGGTGTTGTCACCGACGCGGCGGCCGTCCTCGGTGAGGACGACCGTGTTCACCGCCTCCACCGAGGCGGCCGTGTCGCTGATCTCGTCGAGCAGCGGGATGATCGCCCGCTTCAACGGCATGGTCAGCGACAGGCCGGCCCAGGAGCCGTCCAGCCCGGCGACGAACTCGGGCAGCCCGGCCTCGTCGACCTCGAACCGGTCGTACGACCATCCTTCGAGGCCGAGCGCCGCGTAGGCCGCCCGGTGCAGGACCGGGGAGAGCGAGTGGGCGATGGGCGAGCCGAGGACGGCCGCGCGCCGCATCGACGGCATCAGTTCTTCCTTGACTTGTTGAACTCGTTGACGAGCTTCTGGTGTTCGGCGTTCGTCTTGGTGAACTTGGACGTCTTGCCGTCGAGCGAGATGAAGTAGTACCAGCCGTCGCTCGTCGGGTTCACCACGCCCTTCAGTGCCTCGTTGCCCGGGTTTCCGATCGGACCGGGCGGCAGGCCCTTGTAGTAGTACGTGTTGTAGAGGTTGTCGTACTTCCGCAGCTCTTCGAGCGTGAGGTCGATCTTGCTCTGGTTCTTGATGTAGTTGTACGTCGAGTCGAACTCGAGCTTGCCGTAGGTCTGCGGGTTGCTGGGCTTGAGCCGGTTGTAGACGACCTCGGCCATCTTGCGGAAGTCGTCGTGGGAGGTGCCTTCGGCCTGGACGAGGCTCGCGATGGAGATGAGCTCCCAGGGGCTTTCCACCCCGAGCTGCTTCGCCTTGGCCTCGAGGTCGTACTTCGCGAACTCCGCGTTGGAGCGGGAGACCATCTTGCGCAGCACGTCCTCGGGCTTGGCGCCCTTGGCCACCGGGTAGCTCGCCGGGAAGAGGAAGCCCTCCAGCGGGTCCTTGACGTCCTTGTGGTTCTTCGCCCAGTCCGGAAGGCCCAGGTCGTTCACATTCGCCTTGGCTGCGCCCTGCGTCGTACCCGCCTTGAGATCGAGCTTCTTGTCGATCTGCTCGTAGACCCAGACGTTCCGCTTGCCTTCGGGGATCACGAAGTTCGCCTGGCTCGCCGGGTCGAGCATCATCGTGACGGCGCTCTCCGCCGACATCTCCCTCCTCAGCGTGTAGACACCCGCCTGGATCTTGATGCCGTTCGGGTTCTTGCCCTGCGCCGAGACGAAGGCGTCGACGCTCTTGACGACACCCTCCCTCTTGAGGATGTTCCCGATCTCGTAGCCGCCGGCGCCCTTGGGGATCTCGATCTGGACCTCGCCGCTGCCGTCGCCCGCGTAGTCGGGCGCCGCGCCGAACTGGCCCTGCCAGAACTGGTAGCCGAAGTAGCCGATGCCGCCGACACCGCCCGCGAGCACGAGGGCGACGACCAGGCATGCGATGCCGTTCTTGCCCTTCTTGCTCTTCTGGCCCTTGCCGCCCCGCCGGTCGCGGCCGCCCCGCGACGAGCCGTCGTCGGACGGGTCGTCGTCGTAGTCGTCGTCATCGGCGCCGTTCTCGCCGGTGAAGAAGGGGTGCCGCTCCTCTTCCTCGGGCTCCGCCTCCCAGTCGATCACCGGTTCCGGCGGACCCTGCCGCCGGCTCGGAGGCTGCGGCGGCGGGTACGCCTCGGGGGTGCCGTAGAGGTCGGGGTTCTGGCCACCGTACGGATCGGCGGGAGTCGCGCCGTACGGCATGGCCGCCTGACCCGTCTCCCAGCCCGTGTCGTACTGCTGTGCGGGGTACCCGGGCGTGTCGTAGCCCTGCCCGGGATACCCCTGCTGCCCGCCGTACGACTGATTTCCGTACTGCGGCTCGCTGTACTGCTGGGGCTGCTGGTGCTGAGGCTGGTACTGCTGGCCGTATCCCTGCTGGCCGCCCTGGCCGTACTGATCCTGAGCGTACGAGCCCTGGCCGTACTGATCCTGGGCGTACTGGTCCTGACCGAGCTGCCCCTGACCGTACTGGTCCTGGCCGTACTGCGCCTGCTGCGGGTACGGCTGCTGCTGGCCTCCCCATCCCTGGTCCCCGTACAACGGGTCCTCGGGATGCCACGGTTCGGAGCCAGGGCCCCGGCCATACTCAGTCATCGATCCCCAAACAGCCGCGAGGCTTCCGGACGATCCGCCTCTACGTTGTGCGGTAGCTGTTCGAACGCCACCGCATCGCGCGGAACGTTACCGTATCGCGATCAGATGACCACTTCGACGCCCTCGCCGGGCGGATTACCTGATACCCGTTCGGACTCAAGAGCGTTTTGAAGGATGATCACGGCGGCGGCCTGATCGATGACGGACCGGCCCTTCTTCGACTTCACCCCCGAGGCCCTCAGGCCCTGTGTGGCCGTCACCGTCGTCATCCGCTCGTCGACCAGGCGGACCGGGACCGGTGCGATGCCCTTCGCCATCTCCTGCGCGAAGGCGCGGACCTTGGTGGCCGCCGGGCCCTCCCGCCCGCTGAGCGAGCGGGGCAGGCCCACGACGACCTCGATCGGTTCGTACTCCTCGACGATCTGCCTCAGCCGCCGGTGGGCGGCCGGGACGTCACGTCCCGGCACGGTCTCCACCGGAGTGGCGAGGACCCCGTCGGGGTCGCACGAGGCGACCCCGATCCGGGCGTCCCCGACGTCGATCGCGAGTCGACGGCCGCGACGCATCGTCACGCCGTCTCCACCACGAGACGCTCGACGGCCTCGATGGCCTCGCCGATCGCCTCGGGGTTCTGGCCGCCGCCCTGGGCGACGTCCGGCTTGCCGCCACCGCCGCCGCCCAGGGTCTTGGCGGCCGTGCGGACCAGCTCGCCGGCCTTGAGACCGCGCTCGCGGGCGGCCTCGTTGGTGGCGATGACCGTGAGCGGACGACCATTGGCCGTGGTGAAGAGGGCCACGACGGCCGGGCGGTCGCCCGGGATGCGGCCGCGGACGTCGAGGACCAGCTTGCGCAGGTCGTCGGCGGAGGTGCCGTCCGGGACCTGGCCGGTGACGAGCGCGACGCCGCGGACGTCCTTGGCGCCCTCGACGAGACCGGCGGCGGCCTGCAGCACCTTCTCGGCGCGGAACTTCTCGATCTCCTTCTCGGCGTCCTTCAGCTTGCCGAGCATGGCGGAGATCTTCTCCGGCAGCTCCTCGGCGCGGCCCTTGACCAGCTCCTGGAGCTGGGCGACGACCGTGTGCTCACGCGCGAGGAAGTTGTAGGCGTCGACACCGACGAGGGCCTCGACCCGGCGCACGCCGCTGCCGATGGACGACTCGCCGAGCAGCTTCACCAGACCCAGCTGGGCGGTGTTGCCGACGTGCGTACCGCCGCACAGCTCCTTGGAGAAGTCGCCGATGGTGACGACGCGGACCTTCTCGCCGTACTTCTCGCCGAACTCGGCGATGGCGCCCTGGCGCTTGGCCTCGTCGATCGGCATGACCTCGGCGTGGACCTCGAGTTCGCGGGCGAGGACCTCGTTGATCTTCTGCTCGACGTCCGTGAGGACCATCCCGGGCACGGCGTTCGGCGAGCCGAAGTCGAAGCGGAAGCGGCCGGGCGAGTTCTCGGAGCCGGCCTGGGCGGCCGTCGGGCCGAGCGCGTCACGCAGGGCCTGGTGCGTCAGGTGCGTGGCGGAGTGGGCGCGGGCGATGGCGCGGCGGCGGCGGACGTCGATGGCGGCGTACGCGGTCGATCCGACCGTCACCTCGCCGACCTGGACGGAGCCCTTGTGCACGGAGACGCCGGGGACCGGCTGCTGGACGTCGCGGATCTCGATCACGGCGCCGCTGTGCAGCTTGATCCGGCCCTGGTCGGCGAGCTGGCCGCCGCCCTCGGCGTAGAACGGGGTGCGGTCGAGGACGACCTCGACCTCGTCGCCCTCGGAGGCGGCCGGCGACGGGACGCCGTTGACCAGCAGACCGACGACCGTGGTCTCGCCCTCGGTGTTGGTGTAGCCGGTGAACTCGGTGGCGCCGTTGCCGTCCGCGATCTCGCGGTAGGCGGCGACGTCGGCGTGGCCGGTCTTCTTGGCCTTGGCGTCGGCCTTGGCCTTGTCCCGCTGCTCCTGCATGAGTCGGCGGAAGCCGGCCTCGTCCACGGAGAGCCCCTGCTCGGCGGCGATCTCCAGGGTGAGGTCGATCGGGAAGCCCCAGGTGTCGTGGAGCAGGAACGCCTTGTCGCCCGGGAGGACCGTGCTGCCCGCGGCCTTGGTCTCGGTGACGGCGCCGTCGAGGACGTTCGAGCCGGCGTTGAGCGTCTTGAGGAAGCGGGCCTCCTCGGCGAGCGCGACGGTCTCGACACGCTTGCGGTCGGTGATCAGCTCGGGGTACTGCTCGCCCATCGTGTTGATCACGGTGTCCACGAGCTCGCCGACGACCGGGCCGGTGGCGCCGAGCAGGCGCATGTTGCGGATGGCGCGGCGCATGATGCGGCGCAGCACGTATCCACGGCCTTCGTTGCCGGGCGTGACGCCGTCGCCGATGAGCATCACGGACGTACGCATGTGGTCGGCCACCACGCGCAGCGAGACATCGCTCTCGTGGGCCTTGCCGTAGGCGACGCCGGTGAGTTCGGTGGCCTTGTCGATGACGACCTGGAGGGTGTCGGTCTCGTACATGTTCTGTACGCCCTGCAGGATCATCGCCAGGCGCTCGAGACCGAGGCCGGTGTCGATGTTCTTCGACGGCAGCTCGCCGAGGATCGGGAAGTCCTCCTTGCCGGAGCCCTCACCGCGCTCGTACTGCATGAAGACCAGGTTCCAGATCTCCACGTAGCGCTCGTCGTTGACGGCCGGGCCGCCCTCGACGCCGAACTCGGGGCCGCGGTCGTAGTTGATCTCGGAGCACGGTCCGCAGGGGCCGGGGACGCCCATCGACCAGTAGTTGTCCTTCTTGCCGAGGCGCTGGATGCGCTCGGCCGGGACGCCGACGACGTCGCGCCAGATCTGCTCGGCCTCGTCGTCCTCCTGGTAGACGGTGATCCAGAGCTTCTCCGGCTCGAGCCCGTAGCCGCCGTGCTCCACCGAGGTGGTCAGCAGCTCCCAGGCGAGCTTGATGGCGCCTTCCTTGAAGTAGTCGCCGAAGGAGAAGTTGCCGCACATCTGGAAGAACGTGCCGTGGCGGGTGGTCTTGCCGACCTCTTCGATGTCGGGCGTACGCACGCACTTCTGCACGCTGGAGGCGCGCGAGAACGGCGGCTTCACCTCGCCGAGGAAGTACGGCTTGAACGGCACCATGCCTGCGGGGACCAGAAGCAGAGTCGGGTCGTCCGCGATGAGCGACGCCGAAGGCACGACGGTGTGCCCGCGCTCCTCGAAGAAGCTCAGCCAGCGGCGGCGGATTTCAGCCGACTCCATCAGTGGTCCTCATTCCGGTTGTACGAGATCGTGGGGTACGAATGCGTGGTGGTGTCAGGGGTGGCATCGAGCGATGCACTGCGGCGCGGCCCGGGGAGCTCGCGCTCGACCGGCGCGTCCACCGGGGCCTCCAGGCCGAGGGCCTCGCCCAGTTCGGCCTCGCGCTGGACCATGCCCGCCCTGACGTCGAGGGCGAAGTCCTTGAGCCGGTGGCCGGTCTCGATCGCCTTGTTCGCCGCCTGCGCGGCGAGGCTCTCCGGGGTCAGCTGCTTGAGCTTCCGGTTGACCTTGGTGGTGGCCCAGACGCCGGCGGCGGCGCCTGCGGTGAACCAGAACGTACGGCGGAACATCGCGCGTCAGCCCTTCTGCTTCCGGCGTCGCGCGGCCGGCACGGTGCGACCGACGACGACGGTACGTCGCGAGGGCGCCGGCGGCGCCTCGTCACGGCCGCGGCCGAGGGCCTTGCGCACCCCGTAACCGAAGGCCGCGACCTTGACGAGCGGGCCGCCGAAGGTGGAGGCGACGGTGGAGGAGAGCGCCGAGGCGTTGGAGGTGACCTCCTGGACGTCCGAGGCGATCGCGTCGACCCGGTCGAGCTGGGTCTGCGCCGACCGCACGGTGGCGGAGGCGTCGCTCAGCAGCGGGACGGCCTGCTCGGTCACGTCCGCCACCAGCTTGGTGGTCGCCTTGAGCGTCTGCGCCAGCCTCACCAGCACCACGGCGAGGAAGGAGACGAGAATCGCCCAGAACACGGCCACCAGAATCCCGGCAACCTCTCCACCGGTCACTCCGCACCGCTCTCTGCTTGTCGTTGGGCCCTTGCCAAAAGTCGTCCTCCGACCCTATCGCGCCCGGACTCTTTCCCCGTACCGCATTAGCGCTCGTATCGCCGCTCTCGGGAGGGGACTCGTCCGATCCGATTGTACGGAGTGCGTGCGGATGGGTACGCTCCGTGTCCCATGCGAAGGAGCAACCTCCCGGCGGAGCTGAACCGGTTCATCGGACGGGCCGACGAGCGGGCCGAACTGGCCCGGCTCCTGGGGGAATTCCGTCTGGTCACGATCGTCGGGGTGGGCGGTGTCGGCAAGACCCGGCTGGGCCTGAAGGTCGCCTCGACCACGCAGAAACGCTACGTCGACGGGGTGTGGCTGGCCGATCTCTCGGTGCTGCGCGACCCGGATCTGGTGGCCCTCGCCCTGGTCGAGGCGCTGGGGCTGACCGACCACACCCTGCGGACCCCGCAGGAGATCCTGACCGAGCACCTCGCGGAGCGCCGGATCCTGCTGGTCCTCGACGGCTTCGAGCACCTCTTGGCGGAGAGCGCCCCACTCGTACGGGAGTTGCTCCGGCACTCCCCCGGGCTGACCGTGCTCGCGATGGGCCGCCGCCCGCTGCGGGTGGACGGCGAGGCGGTGTTCACGCTGGCGCCGATGGGCGAGACGGACGGGGTGGGCCTGTTCGAGGAGCGGGCGCGGGCCGCCGGTGCGCCCGGCGGGCCGGACGACCGGGACCCCGCCGTCGTGCACGAGTTGTGCCGCAGGCTCGACGGGATCCCGCTGGCCCTGGAGCTGGCGGCCGCCCGGATGCCGCTGCTCACGGTGGAGCAGGTGCTGCATCGGCTCGACGACCGGTTCCGGCTGCTGACGGACGGATCGCGCAGCGGGCTGCCGCGCCACCAGACGCTGCGGACGGCCATCGGCTGGAGCCATGAGCTCTGCACCCCGCCGGAGCGGCTGCTGTGGGCACGGCTCTCCGTCTTCGCCGGACCGTTCGATCTGGAGGCGGTGGAGTACGTGTGCGGCGGCCCCGGCCTGCCGGCGGACGAGGTCCTGGAGGTGCTCGGCGGTCTGATCGCCCAGTCGCTGGTCTCGCGCGAGGACACCGCCGCGGGTCCGCGCTACCGGATCCTGGACACCGTTTCCGCGTACGGGGCGGAGTGGCTGGCGGCGCTCGACGACACGGAGCGGATGCGACGCCGGCACCGCGACTGGTACATGGGGCTGGCCACCTGGTGCGAGCTGGAGTGGTTCAGCCCGCGCCAGGCCGAGGTCGCCGCCTGCACGGACGCGGCGCTGCCGAATCTGCGGGCGGCCATGGAGCTCTGCCTGGAGCAGCCGGACGAGGCCCATCTGGCGCAGCATCTCGCCGGGACGCTCTGGTTCTACTGGGCGGGGTGCGGGCGGCTCGCGGAAGGCAGGCACTGGCTGGACCGGGCACTGGCACTCGGCTCGGAGCACGAGGACGCCCGGCTGAAGGCGCTGTGGGTGCTCGGCTATGTGGCGATCCTGCAGGGGGACAGCACGGCGGCGGTCGCGGCGCTCCACGAGTGCGGCGAGCGGGCCCGCTCGGTCGGCAACCCGGTCGCGGAGGCGTACGCGACGCACCGGATGGGCTGCCTGGCCCTGCTCTCCGACGACATGCCCCGCGCGGAGGAGCTGATCGGCAGCGCGCTGGAGGCGTACCGGGAGCTCGGCGAGCTCAACAGCAATGTGCTGATGGGTCAGGTCGAGCTGGCGATGGCCCGGGTCTTCCAGGGGGATCTGGAGAGCGCGGTCGCGCTGTGCGCCGAGGTGCGGGAGATCTGCGAGGAGCGCGGCGAGCGCTGGACCAGGGCGTACGCGCTCTATGTACTGGCGTACGCGGCGTGGTGCGGGGGCGACCACGAGGACGCGCGGACGCTGCTCGCGGAGTGCGTGACCATCAACCACACCTTCCACGATCTGGTGGGTCTGGTGCTGGGGATCGAGCTGCTCGCGCTGGTGACGGCGAGCCAGGGTGATCCGGCGGAGGCGGCGGTGCTGCAGGGTGCGGCGCTGCCGGTGTGGGACTCGGTGGGTCTGCAGCTGTTCGGCTCGGGTTACTTCAACGGAGCGCGGGCGCTGTGCGAGCGGCAGGCCGGCGAGGTGCTGGGCGCGGAGCGCTACGGGGCGTCGGTCCGGGAGGGGCAGCGGCTCTCGTTGGACGCGGCGGTGGACCGGGCGCTCAGCGAGCGCCGGGATCCGGCGACGCGCATCGCGGGCCCGCGGGCGCCTCGGCCGTTCCGCACGGCGGGTGCCGGACACACGGAAGCCCGCCGGCTTCCCCACCGGTAAGGGCGGGGAAGCGGCGGGCTGAACACCGCGAGGGTGGTACTACTCCCCCAGCGCTGCCGCTGGGGGTGCCCCCAGCTGGATCAGCGGGCGTAGTACTCGACGACCAGCTGCTCGTCGCAGATGACCGGGATTTCCTTGCGGTTCGGGTCGCGGTCGAGGCGGAAGGCCAGGGCCTTCAGGTTGACCTGCAGGTAGCGCGGGGTCTCACCGTCGGCGGCGAAGCCACCCTCACGGGCCACCTGGAACAGGGGCTTCTCGCGGGAGCGCTCGCGGACCATCACGACGTCGTCGGGACGGACACGGAACGACGGCTTGTCGACCTTGCCACCGTTGACCTGGATGTGACCGTGCACGACCATCTGGCGGGCCTGGTAGATGGTGCGGGCGATGCCCGAACGCAGGACCAGGGCGTCGAGGCGACGCTCGAGCTCGACGACCAGCGCCTCGCCCGTCTTGCCCTCGGCCTTCTTGGCGCGGTCGTAGGCGCGCGCCATCTGGCGCTCGCTGATGTCGTACTGCGCGCGCAGACGCTGCTTCTCGAGCAGACGGACCTTGTAGTCCGAGTTCTGCTTGCGGCCACGGCCGTGCTCGCCCGGCGGGTAGGGGCGGGCCTCGAAGTACTTGACGGCCTTCGGGGTCAGCGCGATGCCGAGGGCACGCGACTTCTTGACCTTGGGACGGGACTGGTTCGGCATGAACCAACCTCTCTATCTGTACGAATACGGCTTCACCAGGGTTAGAGGAGGTCGCATCCGCAGCCGGGGAAACCCTTGCGGTCGTCAAGGACCTGTCGGGCAGCCGCTCCCTGGTCTGGGCACATACGTGCAGCACGCGAACGGCCCATCGCCTGATCCCGGGGGTCCGGGGAGGTGATGGGTTGCCCGCGACACCTTCGAAGGTGCGCGACACTCCTGGAGATCCCGCCCTGAGGCGGGGCTCCGGCTGCCTGTCTCGTTCTGGTGGCGCCGGCCGAAGCCGGACACGAGACGCAGCACTCCGCACGAGTGTACCGGGTCGGCAGGGGCCCCGTGCACGCTCCCCGGTCCTCCTGTCAGCCGTCGCCCCGAAGCCTCTCCCGTACCTTCTCCACCACGTCGGCGTACCGCGCCTCCGCGCCGTAGCGGGTCGGCTCGTAGTAGCGCTTGCCGTGGACCGCGTCCGGTGCGTACTGCTGGGCCGCGATACCGCCGGGGACGTCGTGCGGGTAGACGTACCCCTGGGCATGGCCCAGCTTGGCCGCGCCCTTGTAGTGGCCGTCGCGCAGATGCGCGGGGACCGGGCCCGCCAGACCGTTCCGTACGTCCGCCTGGGCCGCGAAGATCGCGGTCGTCGCCGCGTTCGACTTCGGGGCCAGGGCCAGGGCGATCGTGGCGTGGCTCAGGGTCAGCGCCGCCTCGGGGAAGCCGATCATGGCGACCGCCTGGGCGGCCGCGACCGCCGTCGGCAGAGCCGTCGGGTCGGCCAGGCCGATGTCCTCGCTGGCCGAGATCATCAGACGGCGGGCGATGAACCGGGGGTCCTCCCCCGCCTCGATCATCCGGGCCAGATAGTGCAGCGCCGCGTCCACGTCCGAGCCCCGGATGGACTTGATGAGCGCGCTGGCCACGTCGTAGTGCTGGTCGCCGTCCCGGTCGTACTTCACCGCCGCCCGGTCGACGGTCTCCTCGACGGTCTGGAGCGTGATCTCCGGCTCGCCCTTGGCGATGGCCGAGCCCGCGGCCGCCTCCAGGGCGGTCAGCGCGCGCCGCGCGTCGCCGCCGGCGATCCGCAGCAGATGCGCCTCGGCGTCCTCGGGCAGGGTGACCGCCCCGCCGAGCCCGCGGTCCTCGGTGAGGGCGCGCTTCAGCAGGTCACGAAGGTCGTCGTCGGTGAGCGGCTCCAGCGTGAGCAGCAGGGAACGCGAGAGCAGGGGGGAGATGATCGAGAAGTACGGATTCTCGGTCGTCGCCGCGATCAGTGTCACCCAGCGGTTCTCCACCGCCGGGAGCAGCGAGTCCTGCTGGGCCTTGGAGAAGCGGTGGATCTCGTCGAGGAAGAGGACGGTCTCCTTGCCGAAGCCGCCGGCGGCCCGCCGGGCCCCCTCGATGACGGCGCGGACCTCCTTGACGCCCGCGGTGATCGCGGAGAGCTCCACGAAGCGCTTGTTGGTCGCCTTGGAGACGACGTACGCGAGGGTGGTCTTCCCGATGCCGGGAGGCCCCCACAGGATCACGGACGAGCCCCCCGCGGGGCCTCCGTCGCCCTCCCCCACCAGCCGCCGCAGGGGGGATCCCGGCTTGAGCAGATGCTGCTGGCCGAGGACTTCGTCGAGGGTGCGCGGACGCATCCGTACGGCCAGGGGGCTGGCGGACGGGTCCTTCTCCTGGCGTTCTTCGGCGGCTGCGGTAAAGAGGTCGGGCTCCACGTCATGAAGCCTAGGTCACGCCACCGACAGTCCCGCCCCGCCGGTCAGGAGGTCCAGAAGTCCCACCAGCGCGTCAGGATCAGCATCCCGATGATCCCGATGTGCAGGACGGGCAGCACCCAGGTGAACTCGTCGAAGAAGGTCCGCAGGCCCCGGGGGGCGGGAATCACGCCGTTGCGGACGTTGTGCGAGGTCACGTACCAGAACATGACGATAGTGGCGACCCAGGCCAGGCAGCACCAGAGGCAGAGCGCGTTGATCTCGTACAGCGACTGGTACATCAGCCACGTGCAGAACCCGACGCCGAACAGCGTGCCCGCGTTCAGCCCGAGCCAGTACCAGCGGCGGTAGCGGGCGCCCGCGAGGAGGGCGACGCCGATGGCGATCACCATCGCGTAGGTGACGAGACCGAGCATCGGGTTCGGGAAGCCGAAGACCGACGCCTGCTCGCTCTTCATGATGTTGCCGCAGGAGACGATCGGGTTGAGGCTGCAGCCCGGGGTGAAGTTCGGGTCCTCGAGGAGCTTGAACTTGTCGATCGTGATGACCCAGGCGGCGAGCAGGCCCGCGGCTCCGGTGATCACCAGCAGCCAGGCGAAGGCACGGCTCGCGCCGATCGTGCCGCGCGCCGACTCGTCAACCGCTGCGTCTGTCATATCCCCGATCCATCACTCGCCGGCTTGTGGCCACGGTCCTGCTGGGCATGGGCCTTCTGGGCACGGTCATTGTGCCGCACAGGGGTCACTGTCCACCGTTCGGTGGACATAAGGACGACCGGGGCCCGGCCGCGCGCGGCGGTCCGGGC
>NZ_JBHTTQ010000127.1:0-19502 GCF_042794475.1 Streptomyces sp. NPDC056527 | reverse complement strand
CGGGCGCCGGCCGGCGGGGCCGGCCCCCCCCCGCCCCCCCCCGGGGCGCGACGGCGTTTCCCGTCCCGTCTTGTGCCGGGTCAGCGACGGGTGCGCATGTCAGCGCCGTACACGCTCCGGTAGTCGGGTACGACGACGCGGCTCGCGGGCGACTCCCGGCGCACCTGGTCGATCAACCCGGCCAGGTCCATAGTGGGGTCGGGGACCACGGGCTCACGCAGCGGCGTCTCGAAGTTGTCCCAGTGGACCGGGACGATCACGGGCGGGTGCCCCAGCGCCCGCAGCAGCCGGGGCGCGTAGCGGTGGGTCGCGGAGCTGGAGGGGACGGCGACCATCGCCACGTCGGGGCGCAGTCCGGCGGCCGACCGTTCGGAGAAGTCGCTGGCGCCCATGAGGAACAGGGCGGGACCCCCGGCGCCGGCCGTGACCTGGAACGCGAGGGTGTCGCCCTCCGGCAGGTCGGAGATGGTCTCGGGGACGGTGGCGGGCGGCGCCGTGCGGGTGCCCGGGGCGAAGTAGGCATGCTTCTTGTTGCGGCTGTGCAGGCTCGCCACCACCTCCACCGTGAGGCCGCCGCCGAAGTCCAGCACCTCACCGCCCTTGACCACGGAGATCTGGAGCGGATCCACCCCGAAGGCGACCAGGAGATGGAACGTGGTCTCGGTTCCCACGACACGCGCGCCGGTGGCCTTGGCGATGTACGGCACGTCGGCGATGTGGTCCCAGTGGGAGTGGCTGACCAGGATGAGCTCCGGAGTCCCGGCGAACTCCCGTACCAACGTGGCGTCGGTCGCCTCGATCTTCGTGGCCGGATCGAAGGCGGCGTCGAAGAGGCCCGTCCTGAAGCGGGTGAGATAGGGGTCGAAGAGCACGGTCCGACGACCCACGTCGATCCGCCAGCCGGCCGTTCCGAGCCAGCGCAGCGAGGCGGAGCCCGGGTCGGGGGCGGCGTCGGCGGACCGGGACCGGGCCATCGCGTCGGTCGCGCCGCCGACCGCCGTCGGCAGCAGCGGTAAGGCCGCGCCGAGCGCGGCTCCTCGGAGCATGGCCCGCCGTGCGTAGCCGTGGTGGTTCTGCGCGTTCGTGTCCTCGTTCATGGCGCCAGAAGATCAGCCGACGCGCGCCCCTGTCCAAGACCCGATCGCCATGGGAGCCATAGGTGTACGCCTATCAGCCCTGGTCGGAGCGGTGGAGAACGGCTACGGCTTACGGCGCGGCTTGCCGCGCTTGACGTTCTTCGAGCCCTTGGGTGCGCCCTTCGCGCCGCCGGAACCGCCGCGGCCGGAACCGCCCGAACCGCCCCGCGGGCCCTTCGCCGCCGGCTTGCCGCCCTTCTCCGGGCGCTTGCCCTTCGGCTGCGGCGGGGTCGGGGGACGGCCACGCGTGCTGTTCACGGTCCGCCCGCGGACGATCCCGATGAACTGCTCCACCAGATCCGTCGTCTCGTCCTGCGGCCACGACAGCGCGATCCGCGACTCGGGGGTGTCCGACACCGGGCGGTAGGTGAGGTCCTTGCGGTGGTGCAGACGCGCCAGCGACTGTGGCACGACGAGCAGCCCCACCCCAGCCGCCACCAGCTCGATCGCGTCGGCCGTCGTGGCCGGGCGCTCGAACGCCGGCAGCCCCGGCGGACGCTCCCAGTCGAGGGTGTCGTCGAGCGGATGCAGCACGATCTCCTCGGCCAGATCCTCGGGGGACACCTCCTCCACCGCCGCCACGACGTGGTCCTTGGGGATCACCACGACGGTCGTCTCGGCGTAGAGGGGGATGGCGCTGAGGTCCGCACCGTCGACCGGCAGGCGCACCAGACCGGCGTCCGCGCCGCCGTCCCGCAGCAGGGCGCAGGCCTCGGCGGGCGGCACCTGGACGAGGGTCAGCGGAACGTCGGGCAGTCGCTCGTTCCAGATCCGCACCCACTTCGTGGGTGTCACTCCCGGGACGTAGGCGAGCCGGAACGAGGGGGGTACTTCCTGGCCAGTCACCCCGCCAGGTTACCGGTCGTGGTCAGAGGTAGCTCACACGCTCGATACCCTTGACACCATGACGTCGCACCAGACCGCCCAGACGATGAAGCCCGCGACCGCGGCGAAGAAGCTGGGTGTGTACCTCGAGGCCACCCCCGCCGAGTTCCGGGAGGGTGTCGTCTCGCGCACCGAGCTGAACGCCCTGCAGACCGATCCGCCCGAGTGGCTTCGCGAGCTGCGGCGCAACGGACCGCACCCCCGCCCGGTGATCGCGGCCAAGCTCGGGATCTCCATCTCCGGTCTCGCGCGGGGCGGCATCACCGAAGCCCTCACCACCGAGCAGATCGAGGAGCTGAAGAAGGAAGACCCGGAGTGGCTGCAGAAGGAGCGCGCCACCCAGGCCGAGGTCCGCAAGGAAGCGGTCCGGATCAAGGAGATGCAGGCCGAGAAGGCCGCGAAGGCCGACCGCTCGGACTCCTGACACGAGGCCGTAGGACCCCTCCCGGGCAGTGAGCCGTCCGCCCGTCCCCGACGGCCGCACGTTCGCGTATCAGGGGCGGCGTCACGCCACCGAGGTCAGGACCGGCGTCGGCTCGGGACGCTTGGCCGTGCGGCCTTCCCCGGAGGAGCGTCCGCGCAGACGCCGGCCGAGCCACGGGCCCAGGAAGGCCGCGACCCACCGGAACTCGTCGAGCGCGGCTCGCGCTCCGGACCGCGGCGGGCCCGGATGCGCCGGGAGCGGGCGGGTCCACGCGTCGCCGCTGCCGGGAAGGTCCAGGGCGGCGGCGACCGCGGCGGCGATGCGTTCGTGCCCCAGCGGGCTGGCGTGGAGCCGGTCCGCACTCCAGAGGCGGGAGTCCGTGACGACGGGATGGAGGCAGGTCTCGGCCACCGCGACGCCGTGCCGACCTGCCGCCTCCCGGATGCGGGTGTTGAGAGCGGTGACCCGGGCGGTGAGGGGCCGGGCGAGCGGGATGACGCGCGCGACGTCCGGGAACGTCACGGTGGCCACCCTGGCGCCCTGGGCGGTGAGTTCGGCGAACATCGCCTCCAGATGACCGGCCACCTCGTCGGCGTCGAAGCGGGGCCGGAGCAGGTCGTTCATCCCCGCGACGACGGTGGCCACGTCCGGACGCAGCGCCAGGGCCGGTCCGAGTTGCTCCGCCCGTACCTGCCCGGCGAGTTTCCCCCGCACGGCCAGATTGGCGTAGGTCAGTCCGGGGCTGGTGTCGGCGATCAACTCCGCGAGCCGATCGGCGCAGCCGCGCAGCCCGGTGGCGTCGTCGCCGTCCCCGAGACCCTCGGTCTGACTGTCGCCCAGCGCGACGTATCGCGCGTACGGACCGTTGTGCATGGGCGCTTCGCTCCTCCGTGAGCGTCGTGTCCTGACGACACGCCGCGATGGATTCAACACGTTACTTATTCAACTCGTTGAATATAGCGTGCAAGGGTGGCTCGGCACCCGCGGAGTGTCGGTGGCGGGTGCGAGGATCGCGAGATGACCGACGACACCGCATCGATCGCCGCCTATTGGGATGCCGCCGCCGCGGCCTTCGACGACGAACCGGACCACGGCCTACGAGACGCCGGCACCCGTGCCGCCTGGGCCCGGCACCTGCGCGACTGGATGCCCTCGGGCCAGGTCGACGTCCTCGACATCGGCTGCGGCACGGGATCGCTCTCGTTGCTGCTGGCCGAGGCGGGGCACCGGGTGACCGGCGTCGACCTGGCGCCGGGGATGGTGGAGCAGGCACGCGCGAAACTCGACGCCGCCGGCCTCCCGGGCCGCTTCCTGGCCGGCGATGCCATGGCGCCACCGACCGGGGATCGGCGCTTCGGCGTCGCGCTGTCCCGGCACCTGCTCTGGACGCTCCCCGATCCGGAGGTCGCCCTGCGTGAGTGGGTCGGCCGCCTCCGGCCGGGGGGTCGGCTCGTCCTGGTCGAGGGCCGCTGGCGGGAGTCGGGCCAGAGCGGTGTGCCCTACGTCGCCGGAGCCGAGTCGCTTCCCTGGCACGGCGGGATCGGTGCGGAGGACCTGGCCGAGGCGGTCCGCCCCCTCGTCTCCCGGCTGCGCGTCGAGCGGCTGGACGGCGAGGGGGACAGTGATCTGTGGGGCAAGCGGGTGGACGACGAGCGGTATGCCGTGATCGCCGACGTCTGAGACGCGCCGCGAGGTCCCGGACCGGGAGTCAGTGCGCCGGCCTGACGCGGTAGCGGTGGAACGGGCCGTCCTCGATGGGTAGTTCGGGACACCAGGTCTTCAGCGCCTGGGCGGAGGGCGTGAACAACGACCGGGGGAGGCGGTCGAGGGAGGTCCACTCCCAGCGTCGGATCTTGTCCGGCTCCGCCACGGCCGGGGTTCCTTCGAAGGCCCGGACGACGGCCACCGCCGTCAGGCGGGTGAGATGCGTCGAGGTGAGTGCGTCGAGCAGGATGCCGATGACCTCGACGTCGTCGGCGGCGGCCACGAGCGTGGTCTCCTCGGCGAGTTCACGGACCGCCGCCTCCTCGATTGACTCGCCGGGGTCCACCTTGCCGCCCGGAAGCTCCCACGCGCCCGTGGGGTGCAGACCCAGCAGGACCCGCCCGCGCTCGTCGGTCACCACGACGCCCGCACCGAGAGATGCCTGCGCGGTCGGCGGGCGGACGTTGCGGTGGGGCTCGGGCGGCTGCTCGGCGGCGGGCATGGCGGCTCCTCGTGCGGACCTGGAGGGGTGTGCCTCCTCAGCCAACACCATGAGGCGCCGCCGCCCATGCCAACCGGTGACGTCCTGCGCCCCTACGCTCCATCGCTCCTCAGTCGCCGCAGAGCGAGCAGTCCCCCCACGCCGGGTACGGCGGCGGCCCAACGGGCGCCTGGCATGGCGGCGTCGGAGACCTGCCAGGTGGCCGCGATGACGACGAGGTAGGCGGTGCCGTGCAGCGGGCCGACGAGGCTCGATACGGCCGGCGTGTGCGTGGTGAGCAGGTTGGCCAGCAGGGCCACCAGTGAGAACGCTTCGACGCCGGCGGCGATGCGCAGGGTACGCACGGTCGTCACGCTCCCGTCGTCGAACCGGGGCGGACGATCATGAGGACGACGACGATCGTCCAGAGAAGGTTGAACACCCCCGTGAGCATGGCCAGTCGCGCCGCGAGCGCCTGGGGCGCGCCGTCGACGACAATCTCCGGCCCGCCGTCGAGCATCCGCTGTTGGTGGGGCAGGATCGCGAGGACCAGGACGGCCGCGGCCATCGCCGTCAGCACCAGCGACGAGATCAGCCAGACGTCGGTGAGCACGCCGAGCTGGATGGCGGTCGCGAGCCCGAAGACCGGAACGGCGACACCGGCGACGGCGTAACCGCGACAGATCCGGTGCAGGACCGCGGCGACGGACGCGGCGCGGGTCCGTTCCTCGGCGGCATCCACGTCCATGCCCCCGGGTGCGGCCTGCCGTGCGTATCGCGGGAAGAGCGAGGCGGCGACGGCGATCGGTCCGACCACCAGAATCGCCGCGAGTACGTGTATGGACAGCAGCAACTTGGTCATGGGAAGGCCCTCCAGCCGTTCTCAATGTGTTGGCTGCCAATAGATAGCATGTCTACTGCTCCATTGAGTAGGCTGCCTACCTATGAGGGCGGATGCGGTGCGAGGGCACCTGGACGGACTGCTGCTGGCCGTGCTGGAGCAGGGGCCGCTGCACGGGTACGCGATCATCACCGCGGTCCAGCAGCGCAGCGGAGGTGTGCTCGATCTGCGGACGGGCACGATCTATCCGGCGCTCAACCGGCTGGAGCGGATCGGACTGCTGAGCAGTAGTTGGGACTCGGTCGGCGAACGCCGCCGACGGTGTTACGCGCTCACCGACGCGGGCCGGAGCGCCCTGGCGAACGAGCGGACCGCCTGGCGCGAGTTCACGGCGGCGATCGGCTCCGTCCTGAATCCCGCCACCTCGCCCCGGCCCGCCACATGAGCGCCGACGGTCGCCCGGGCGGCCTCGTCGAGGAGTTCGCCGCCGACCTGGCGGGCGCCCTGCACGGCCCGGTCCGTGCCAAGGCCCGGTTGATCGAGGAGCTGCGCGAGGGGCTCGCCGACACCGCGGAGGCGTACACCCGCGAGGGAACGCCCTACGACGAAGCGGTCCGGCAGGCGGTACGCGAGTTCGGCACGCCCGACGAACTCGCGCCCGGGTGCCAGCGTGAACTGACCATCGCCCAGGCCCGGCACACCGCCCGCTCCGTCGTCCTCACCGCTCCCTTCCTCCTCGCCTGCTGGTACACGCTCTTCAGCAGCGGTACGGGAACCGGTCAGCTCCTCGCGGTCCCTCTGGCCGGGGTCGCGGGCGTCGCCGCCCTCCTCGCAGCGGCCATGCTGGCGGCCTCGGGCACGCTCGCCCGCCGGCTCCCGACCCCGCACCGACTGCCTCTCGTCGTCGCGTGGGCCGGGACGACCGCGAGCATCGCGATGGCGCTGGCCACGCTGACGCTCGCCGTGGCAGCGGTCATGGCCGCCAACTGGCCTCTGATCGCCGTGGCCTGCGCACTCGCCGCGGCGTCGCACGCGCTGACCGCGCCCTCGGCCCGGGCGTGCCGACGGTGCGCCCGACTGCCCGCGTAGGAGTCCTTCGCTAGCGGCGACTTTCGGCAGCCACAGCCTCGACGAAGCGTTTCAGTCCCTCCGGGTCGGCCTCGAGGAACAGGTACGGCTCGACGAGCTCCAACTCCATGACGACCGGCACCCTCGACGAGTCGAGCGCCAGGTCCACGCGGGCGATCAACGGCGTCTCGGTCCCCGGGACGGCGGCCAACGCCTCCAGTGCCGTACGGAGTTCCGTCTCGGTGGGCCGGTACGGGACGACGTCGGGATGCGGCGTCCGGGCATTGTCGATCACATTGGGCTCGGTCAGCACCTCGCCCTTGCGGATGGCATGGCTGAAGGCGCCGGAGAAGAAGACCAGCGCACGCTCCCCCTCCGCCACGAGGCGCAGGTACGGCTGGACCATGACGGCCCGCCCCTGGTCGAGCAGCATCCGGGCGTGGTCGATGGCGTCCGACCGCCGCCCCGGCTCGTACCGCGCGGTGTCACGCGCACCCAAGGAGACCGTCGGCTTCACCACGACGCCGTCGGGCCCGTCGAAGTCCTCGGGGCGGACCTGCTCGCCGGGCTCGATGAATCGCGTGGGCACGACGGAGACGCCCTGCCCGGCCAGCGCCCCCAGGTACCGCTTGTCGCTGCTCCAGCGCACCACCTGCGCGGCGTTCCTCAGCCGGGTCGCACGGCCCGCGTCCTCGACCCACGCCAGGAAGTCGTCCAGCCTATCCGCGTAGTCCCATGTCGACCGGATGACGGCCAGGTCGAAGCCGTCCCAGTCCACCGAGGCGGCGTCCCATGCCACCGCCTCCGCGGTGAAGCCCTCGGCGCGCAGCGCCTCCACGATCAGCGGAAGCTCCTCGTCGAGGTCCGCGTAAGCCTCGCTCGTCACGATCGCGATCCTGGCCATGCCCACGTGTCTCTCCCGCTGTCCCGTGTCAGGTCCGTTCCTATGGAACACCAGTGTCAGGGAGATGTGTGCGACCGGGCAAGATCCCGCGCCCCGGCGGGGCACGGACCTCGCCCGCGAAATGTGCGCCTCACAGCGGGACGCACGACATCAACGGGCGACCGGGACCTGGAGCGGCGCGCGGAACGAGAGCAGGTCGAGGACCGGCGGGGGCGGGGCATCGGGAGCGAGGTGAAGGGCGGGGAAGCGGCGCGCCGCCGCGCGGAGGGCGACGGCCGCCTCCGTACGGGCCAGGGAGGCGCCCGGGCAGCGGTGGCGGCCCACCCCGAACGCCAGATGATGACGGGAGTTGGCGCGGTGCGGGCGCATCTCCTCCGGGGTGTCGAAGACCTCGGGGTCGGAACCGCTGCCCATGAGCATCAGCAGCAGTTCGGCGCCGGCGGGGAGCGTCACCCCGCCGAGCTCCACCGGTCGCTCGGTGACGCGCCGCCAGGTGGTGACGGGGGGCTCACGGCGCAGGACCTCCTCGACCCACGCCCGCGCCAGGCCCTCCTCGTGCGCAGCCCGGGGCCAGATGCCCGGCTCGGCGAGCGCGCCGCGCAGGACGGTGGCGATGAGCTGGCCGGTCGTCGACTGCCCGGCGACGAACACGAAGAAGCATGCGCCGACCGCGGTCTGCACGTCCAGCAGCTCCCCGTCGGGCAGACGGTGCCGGGCCAGCGCGCCGACGAAACTGTCCGCCGGAGCTGTCCGGTTCGTCACGACCGTGGTGAGCCACTGATGGAACTCGGCGACGAGCGCGGCGAGTTCGAGCTGTCGCTCGGGCGTCGGACGCCCCCAGAACAACTCCAGCGAGGCGTCGCTCCAGCGGACCAGGGTCGAGGTGTCGAGACCGTCGATGCCCAGCAGCTCCATCATGACCCGGCAGGGCAGGGTGTGGGCGAACGCGCCGAACAGGTCGCTGCCGCCGGTGGCGTCGAGCTCGGTCCGTACGGTGTCGAGCAGTTCGTCGGCGACCCGCTCGATCACCGGCACGGCCGCGGCGACCCGCTGGGCGTTGAAGAACCGGGTGACCACGCGGCGCAGTCCGGGGTGGGTCTCGCTGCCGTTGTTGGCCAGTGCGGGGCGGACCCGGAAGCCCGCCCGGGCGAGAACGCGGAGAGCCGGAACACCCAGTGGCGTGATGGCGTGCTGGGCGTTGTCCGGCCGGAAGACCGCCGGATCCAGCAGCACCCGGCGGATGTCGTCGTACCGGCTGACGAGCCACAGTCCGGTCGCGGGATCGTGATGGACGGGGGTCTCGGCCCGCAGGACGTCGAGCCAGGGGTACGGGTCGCGGACGAAACCCTCACCGAACAGGTCGAGCTCCCCGAGTGCCCCGAACCCGCCGAGCGCCTCGTGCGGCGGGAGGGGCGCGTGGCCGGTCGCCCGACCGTACGGGCAGGGGCCGGCCGGATCCGTGGGGGACGCGGGCCCGGGCCCGCCGAGGGCGGATGTCACGCTCGCGGACGCTAGCACGCGACAGGGCACGTACCGGCCGGTGTGTGCGAGGGATCACTTCGGCATCCCCGCAGGCCAGAGGAGGTTTCCCAGCCGCGCGAGAGGAATCCCGTCGGGTTGACGGCGATGGGTGAGGGCGGGGGTCGCGCTCGGGCGGCGGGACGGCCCGAGCGCGACAGCGAGCCGCTCCGCTACACCGGTGCCGGGCCGGACCGCCCACGGGAGCCGTCGACGGCGATGGCGCCCGCAGGGCACAGCTCGGCGGCCTCGTGCGCGGCTGCTCGCCGCTCGACGGGAGGCGTGGACTCGAGGAGCACGACGCGACCGTCGGTCTCGTCCTGGTCGAACACATCGGGTGCGGTCAGGACGCACATCCCGGCGCCCTGGCAGCGTTCGCGCACGACGGTCAGTTCCATGGCGCTACTTCCCGTCCCAGGTAACGGGGAGGCTGTGCACACCGTAGATGTTCATGTCCGTCCGCAGGGGCACGTCATCGGCCGGGACGGCCAGGCGCAGTGTCGGGAACCGGGTGAGGAGCGCGGGCAGGGCCACGCGCATCTCGACACGGGCGAGTTGCTGGCCCAGACACTGGTGGATCCCGTGCCCGAAACCCAGTTGCCCCGTGGCCTTGCGGTGCAGATCGAGGCTGTCGGGGTCCTCGAACCGCTCCGGGTCGCGGTTGGCCGCCTGGATCGAGAGGGTGACCGACTCGCCGGCCTTGACGACCTGCCCGTCGAGCTCGACGTCCTCCAGCGCCACACGCACCGTCGTGTGGGCGATGCTCAGATACCGCATCAGCTCCTCGACGGCCTGGTCGGCGAGGTCCGGGTCGGCGCGCAGGGCGGCGAGTTGGTCGGGGTGCCGCAGGAGGGCGAAGGTGCCGTGCGCCAGCATGTTCGCCGTGGTGTCGAGTCCCGCCCCGAGCAGGAAGCCCCCGACGCCGGTGAGCTCCTCGTCGGTGAGGTCGCCGCTCGTCAGGTCGCTCAGCAGGTCGTCGGTGGGTACGGCCCGCTTGGCGAGCACCAGCCCGTGCATGTACTCCTGCAGACCCGTCATGCCGGCCATCCGCTCGTCGGGCGTGGAGTCCAGACTCATCAGCGCGGTCACGAACCCCTGGAAGGTCTCGCGGTCGGCGAAGGGCACACCGAGCAGTTCGCAGATCATGAGAGCCGGGATGGGCTGAGCGAACGCCTGGACCAGGTCGGTGCCGGGGCCCTGGGCCTCCATCGCGTCCAGGTGCTCGGCGGTGATCTCCTCGACGCGCTCGGTGAGTAACCGCATCCGCCGGACGGTGAACTTGCCGGCGAGCAGGCGCCGGAAGCGCGTGTGCTCGGGTGCGTCCAACCCGGTCATGTCGCCGGGAGGCGCGGGCGGCAGCTCGCCCTCGGGGCCGCCGGGCAGGGGGTAGTGCATCAGCTCGTACCGCGAGCTGAAGCGGGGGTCCCCCAGGACGGCGCGGACGAGGGAGTGGCTGGTGACCAGCCGGCCCTGATGTCCGTCGGGATAGGCCATGGGGCTGAGTGGCTGCCGCGCACGCAGCTCGGCGAGGGGAGCCGGCGGATCGAAGGGGCAGCCGGCGGGGCGCTCGTAGGGCAGCGATACGGGCTCGGGAGTGTGTACGGACGGTTCGTGGCGCATGGCGTTCCCCCAGTGCGGGTGGTGTCCGCCTCGGCGGACACCACGACTTCAACGGTGTTCAAGGGCTTGCTTGAACACTGTAAAAGCGGAGTTGCGCGTTGTGCAAGTGTCAGCGGTCCCGGGAGAGCGCGAGAAGTTCGGCGAAGACACCTCCGGCGTGAACGAGGTCGTCGTAGCTGCCCTGTTCGGTGATCCGGCCGTTCTCCAGACAGATCACGCGGTCGGCGATCCGGGTGTTCTCCAGGCGGTGCGTCACCACGATCGTGATGCGGTCCGCGGCGATGGCCTTGATGCGCTCGAAGATGCCGTGCTCCCCGCGCGGATCCATCTGGGAGGTGGGCTCGTCGAGGATCAGCAGCTCGGGCCGCCGGTACAGCGCACGGGAACAGGCGAGACGCTGCCACTGGCCGCCGGACAGCTCCACACCTCCGAACACCTCACGGGCGAGCAGGGTGTCGAGGCCCTTGGGCAGGTCCTCCACGGCCTGCTTCATGCCCACGGCCTCGACCGCCTCCCACACCGGGCCGTCGTCGATCGTGCGGGGCTGCCCCAGCGTCACGTTCTCGCGGACGCGCAGCGGCCACTGCGCGAAGATCTGCGGAACCAGGCCGGTACGGGCCCAGACGCTCGCCGGGTCGACGCCGGCCAGATCGGAGCCGTTCCAGGTCACCCGGCCCTTGTCGGCCAGGTAGATCCCGGTGATCAGACGGGTCAGGGTGCTCTTGCCGGAGCCGTTCACCCCCACGATCGCGAGGATCTCCCCTCGCCGCAGAGTCAGGGAGACGCCGTCCACGGCCGGCTTCTCCTTGCCCGGGTACTGATAGCAGACCTCCTCCAGTCGGATCTCCTCCACCGGCGCGGCGACGGCGAGCTCACCGCGCCGGGGCGCCCGGCGCCCGGCGTCGTCGAGGAACGCCTGCATGTCGCCGAGGTAGAGGCTGGTGTGGAAGACCGCGGCCCCGTTGACGACGACCTGGGACAGTGCGGCCAGCGTCGTCTGGACGGCGACGACGGCCGTGGCGGCGACGGCGAGTGCGATGCGGCCGGTGACGGCGAGCCAGGCGAGGGCCGCCCAGGTGGCGACGAGGAACACTCCGCCGGCGAGCGAGGACACGAGCGCGATCCGCAGGGTCCGAGGGGCGGCGGCGAGCGTGCGCCGGTCGACCCGCTCGGAGAGGGACCGGTACCAGAACAACAGGTAGTCGGTCATGCCGTTGGCCCGGACCTCGTCGGCGTACTTGGAGGTCGTCGACCACCAGCGCATCATGCCCCGCACATTGCGGTCGGCGACGTTGGCGTAGTGGATCTCGTAGTCGACACGCGCGGTGAGCACCGCGCCCACGCCGGCCGGGAGGACAGCCAGGAGCAGCAGGGGCAGCATCAGCATGTTGAGCACCGCCAGAACCCCGGCCGCGGTGACCATCCTGATCAGCGCGGACATGAAGCGCTGGGCGTCGGTGACCATCACATGCGTACGGATCACCCCCATCTCCGCGGCCTCCTGCCGGTCGGCGAACCCGTCCACCGCGTACGCCGCCGCCTCGACCCGGCAGACCGCCTCGACCAGGGCGGTGTCCGTCACGGTCGTCAGCTTGGGCGTGATCCTCCGCTCCCCGTACAAGGCGAGGGCTCCGGCGCCGCGAGTGATCGCGGTCGCGGCGGCCACGACGAGCAGCGCCGGCAGCGCGTCCGCCAGCCGTCCGGCGATGGCGCCGCCGCCCAGGATCGGACCCATGGCCCGCGCCGTGGCGCTCAACAGGACGGCGGCCGCCATGCCCGTGACGACCTGGCAGGCCAGGAGCAGCAGAACCGCCCGGCGGTCCACGGCCCAGGACATCGCGGCGATGCGGCGCAGGACTGCGGGGAGCCGGGCGCACATCGCCCGGAAGGTGACGTTGTCGAGCGGGTTCACGGAGTATTCCCCCGTGTACGCGATCTCGGCGGGCGGTGGCGGCGGCGGTGCGGGCGTCGCCCGTGACGTCGCGGCCTGCGTTTCCGTGGTCTCGGCTGAAGTCAACGTCGGTCTCCTGCACGGTCGTCGGAGCCTCTACGGCATGGTCACCGGGGTCAACGACGAACGCACGGATATCGAACACATGTGTTTGAGCCGGAGCGGATTCCGCGCGGGGACGTGCCCCGCGTCGGATGCGGTCTGCATCCACCCTTGGGGCGAACGGCCCCTGGTCGGAGGGTGAGATGGCCGAAACGCCGACCTCGATACGCATGTGACGGAAGAGGTTGCCGACGGTCCGTCAGCGCGCCCAGGGACCCCACCAGCTCGGTGGCGACGGGTCGGCCGGCGCCGATGTCGGCTGGTCGGGATGGAGGCCGAACCGGCGCAGCACCTCGGCGCGGACGTTCACCGTGATCGTGCCGTGCCAACGCCCGTCCGAACGGACCCCGCACATCAGGTCGATCTTGATGTCGTCATCGTCGAAGGGGTTCCAGTCGATACCGCGGTCGCGCAGTCAAACCGCAATGAGCCGCCCCGGCCGCAGGCAGCCGGGAACGTTCTCGAAGCTGAACAGGGGAACCCAGTCCGAAGTGTCCATGCCCCCATCCTGCCGCAGCGGGCCCGGGCTTGACCTTCCCATTGATGTGAAGCCATAGCGTCGCGCCGTGAGCGGCCCCGCGGGCGTCGCTCGACCCCACCCCTCCCGTACCGCAGGAGCGACACCATGACCACCTCCGTCGTGCACCGCAACGGCCGGCCGGCGACCGCCGACGAGCTTGCGCCGCTGGCCTTCGCGGGCTACGCCCACTTCACCGCGATGCAGGTGCGTGGGGGCCGGGTCCGGGGCCTCGACCTCCACCTGGAGCGGCTGCGGAACGCGTCCGTGGAGCTGTTCGGCCGCGCGCTCCCCGACGACCGCGTGCGTACCTGGCTCCGAACGGCGGCGCGGGCCGCCGGTCCGGCCGATGTCTCGCTGGTGGCCACGGCGTACTCGCCGTCGGGCGAGTTCACCGCCGCCGCCGCCGAGGAGGAGCCCGAGCTGCTCGTGCGTACCGGACCGGCCGCGGATGGCCCCGACGGTCCGCTCGCGCTGGCGGCGGTCACGTACGAGCGCTACCTGCCGGGTGTGAAGCACGTCGGCGAGGTGGCCAAGACGCACGCGCTGCGCCGAGCCGTCGGTGACGGCTTCGACGACGCCCTGTTCGTCGACCGGCGAGGCCGGATCAGCGAAGGGTCGATCTGGAACCTGGCCTTCTGGGACGGAACGTCGGTGGTGTGGCCCGTCGCCGAGATGCTGGGCGGAACCACGATGGCCGTCGTCAGGCGACAGCTGGACCGCCTGGGCGTCCCCCAGCGCCGGCAGGAGATCACGGTCGCCGATCTGCCGGGCCTGCCCGGGGGAGTGGTCATGAACTCCTGGACGCCGGGCGTCGCGGTCCACCGCATCGGCTCCGTGCCGCTCCCCGATGCCCCGTCCTTCGTCGAGCTCCTCCACCGGGCCTACGAGGCGGAACCGCCCGCCTCGCTCTGACGGGCGCCGGCTCCAGGTTGACGTCGAGTTTTCCAGTTGAACGATCAACCGCTATGGTGGTGGGCGAAGGCTCGTTGCCGCATCTCCCCCGTATGCGGCAACGAGCCTTCGTCGTTCGCCCACGCCGAGCGCGGCCCTACGATGGGCGGTGGACGTCGACGATCGATGGGGCCCAGGGAGCGGACGGCATGGCGGAGCTCTTCGTACGGATCGTCGGCAACGACCTGCCCGGGCGTGAATGCGGCGAGTACCGGGACGTGCACGTCGCGGTCCAGCGCGGGCGCGAGCCGGAGGGCGCCGTGCCGGGCGACGCACCCGAGGCGGTGTGGGAGTTCACCGTCCGGACCGTCGACACCCCGGACGGCCCCGGTGCCCGGGACTTCCGCGGACCCCACGTCCAGGGTCGGCGCGGGGCGCGGTTCCTCTACCTGACGTGGGGCGAGCAGCCGGCGGGCGCGGAGTTCACGATGTTCCGCCGCGCCAAGCTCTTCCTCGACGACCTCCCGGAGCAGGCCGTCGCCGGGGGCAAGGTCGAGGGGCGCCTCGGACTGACCGACGCCCACGGACTACCGCTGTGCGCCGCGGTCCGCCCACCCCGCATCCACTGGAGCTGACCCCGCACCCCGGCACCGCCGGCCGTCATCCACGCGGCGCACTCCGTCGCGCGCGGCCCGGCCCGGAGCCGTACGCTCGCCGTCACGACGGAAGCGATCAAGGAGTGGCCCGATGTCCGGACAGTTCGAGGCGACGACGGATGTCGGCCGCCCCATCGACGAGGTCTTCGCGTTCCTCGCCGACGGGCGCAACGACCCCAAGTTCAGCCCCCGGGTGCAGCGGATCGAGCGGGTCCCCGACGCGCCGACCGGCGTGGGAACGGTGTTCCGGAGCACGGTGAAGGACGCCGGCATGAAGACGGCGCGCGAGTTCCGCATCACCGAGTTCGACGCGCCGCGCCGGATGCGCTGGGCCGAGGTGTCCAAGAACGTCGTGACGGCGGCCCAAGGGGGCTACGACCTGGAGCCCCTGCCGGACGGCGGTACCCGGGTCCGGATCTTCAACGTGCTGGAGGGCCACGGCATCGGCAAGCTTCTCGTCGGCCTCGCGCTCGGCGCCGCCCGCAAGGACGCCGACGCGTTCGGGCGCCGCATCAAGGCCGCCGTCGAAGCGTCGTAGCACCCCGCTCGCAGAGATGACGGCGGCTTCACACGATGCTGCCGGCGGGAGCGCCGGTGGACTTCAGGAACAGCGACCCGGACGCGTCCGTCCTCGACAGCGGGACGTGCCGAGGAAGACCCGAGGATCTCCGGCAGGCCGACGCCGCCATCGGCCGCGCGTCGCCGTACCGTATGACCGCGGGAGCCACTGCCGCAGCACCGACGACCCCGCGGACGGGTGAGCGCCCCCACCCCGTACGACAGCCAGGAGCCCCGCACCGTGATCGCCCGCGCCCCGCGCCCCGTCCGCAACGTGCTGTCCGCCCTGGCCTTGGCCGGCGTCCTCGCGGCGACAGTCGCCGGATGCACGTCCTCCGACGACCCGCAGGGCGCCGACGACTCCGCGCCGTCGTCCCAGGCGCCGTCGGGGAAGGTGGTGCCACCCGAGCCGCTGGTCGGCTTCGACTACCAGATCGGCGGACCGTACTCGCCTCCGCCCGGTGTCGGCGCGGTCTCCCGCGACCGCACGGTGAAGCCCGCGCCCGGCCTGTACAACATCTGCTACGTCAACGCCTTCCAGGCCCAACCGGACGCCACGGACTGGTGGCAGGCCAACCACCCCGACCTCCTCCTCCGCGACGCCACCGGTGCTCCGGTCATGGACGAGGACTGGGGCGAGGCCCTGCTGGACGTCTCCACACCGGCCAAGCGCGAGCGCCTCGCCGCCATCGTCGGAGAGTGGATCGACGGGTGCGCCACCGACGGCTACCAGGCGGTCGAGGCGGACAACCTCGACTCGTACGAACGGTCCGATGGCCGCCTCACGCCCGAGCACGACCTCGCCTTCGCGCGCCTCCTCGTCGACCGCGCCCACGCGGCCGGCCTCGCGATCGGCCAGAAGAACGCCGCCGACCTCGCGAAGAGGGGCCGCGGCCTCGGCTTCGACTTCGCGGTCGCCGAGGAGTGCGGCCAGTACGAGGAGTGCGCGCCGTACGCGACCGCCTTCGACGACCGTGTGCTCGTCATCGAGTACGAGGCCGCGGGCCTCGACGCGGCCTGCGCGACCTGGGGCGACACGCTCTCGATCGTCCTGCGGGACCCTGACGTACGGCCGGCCGGGAAGCCGGGGTACGTGCGCCGCACCTGCTGAGTCGGCGGCGCTCGCCGGTGTTCGGGGAGCGGGCGGCCATGGTGCCGACGGGGCTTCTCGGCCGGTCGCGCGGGAATGGGAGGGTCTCGGTGCGGTGTTGAGGGTGGGCGTCGATGGCCGGGGCGGGCGCGGGACGGGCGCCGGCGCGGGATGAGGTTCGGGAGGGGGCGGGGCACATGCTGATCGGGGAGCTGTCCCGGCGTACGGGAGTCAGCACACGGCTGTTGAGGTACTACGGGGAACAGGGGCTCCTGGAAGCGGGTCGCGGACCGAACGGGTATCGCGAGTACGACGACGACTCCGTGGTCACCGTGCGGCAGGTGCGTGCGCTGCTGCGGGCCGGCCTGTCCACGGACGTCATCCGCGCGGTGCTGCCGTGCGCCCGTGGCGAGCTCCCGGAGTTCGACTGGTGCGTGGACGTGCGGGCGATCCTGGACCGGGAGCTGGCGGCGACGGAGGAGCGCATCGACGACCTCCGGCGCAGCCGTGACGCCCTCGCCGACGTCCTGGCCAGGCCCTGACCCCGGGGCGCATCAGGGGCTGGACCGCGTGTCCAGCTGCGCCGTGTTCCGCGTCCGGTAGCGCCCCGGCGTCGTGCCGAACTCTCGGCTGAAGGCGTGGGAGAGGGCGTACGGGGTTCCGTAACCGACGCGGCGCGCGATGACCGCCAAGGACTCCTGGGTGTCGCGGAGCATGGTGGCGGCCAGGGTCAGGCGCCACCAGGTGAGGTAGGCCATCGGCGGGCGCCCGACGAGGGCGGTGAACCGGCGGGTGAGGGTGGGCCTGGAGACGCCGGCCTCGACGGCGAGACGATCGTTCGTCCACGGCGCGGTCGGGTCCGCATGCAGTGCCCGTACGGCGGCCGCCGTCACCGGGTCGCCGAGCACGGCCGACCAGGCACCGGTGGAGTGCCGGGTCACCCAAGCGCGGATCATGTACACGAGCAGAAGGTCGACGAGGCTCGGGACGGCGACTCCGGAGCCGGGCCGCTGTGCGCTCAACTCGCTGCCGAGCAGGTCGATCGCGGCGCGCAGTTCGGGATCGCCTCCGACGCGGTTCGGCAGGTGGACGAGGTGGGGCAGCTCCGCCATGAGGGGGTGCGCGCGGCTGCGATCGAGACGGTACTTGCCGCAGAGCATCTCCACCCCGCCACGAGAACCCGGTTCCGGGGACGGCGCCGGGCCGCGGCGCATCCGGGCCTCAGCCCAGCGCTCGAAGGAGACGGCCCCTGCCACGGTCGCCGGGTCGGCGGGGGAGTCGGCGATCACATGTCCCGTACCGTGCGGCAGCAGCACCGCGTCCCCCACGACGAGTCGGACGGGCGAGCCGCCGTCGGGCAGCAGCCAGCACGCGCCCTCCAGAACCACATGGAAGCCCGCACCGTCGTACGGGGCGAGCCGTGTGCACCATGTCCCGCTCGCCCGCACCCGGTCGGAGGAGGGCTGCCCGATGCGTATCGTCGCGATCGCGTCGCTCACTACATCCACCGATGCAGCGTATAGCCCGACTCGACCGTGATCCGTTCGCGTATTCGGTGGAGCGGCTTGAGCATTGAGAGGCTCACCGGCCGTTCCTAGGCTCGATCCCATGAAGAACGAGAGCCCTCAGAACATGGTGCTGGGAGACGTCGAGGTCATCCGGATCGTCGAGTGGCAGGGCGCGTTCGCGCCGGCCCGCGAACTGGTCCCGGACTCCGGCGCGGACGTGTGGCAGGCGAACGAGGACTGGCTGGCGCCGGACCATTGGGAGCCGGACGGCGACAGGGCGGTGATGGCGTTGCAGACGTGGGTGCTGCGCAGCGGCGGATGGACCGTGCTCGTCGACACCGGAGTGGGCAACGGGCGCGAGCGCCCCGGACAACCCCAGTTCCACCACTGGCAGGGCGACTTCCTCGGCGGCCTGGCGCGGGCGGGCGTCCACCCGGAGGACGTCGACGTCGTGGTCAACACCCACCTCCACGCCGATCACGTCGGCTGCAACACCCGCGACGCGGAGGGGGAGTGGATCCCGACGTTCCCCAACGCCCAATACCTCATTGCGGCCGCGGACGACGCCCACTTCGGCCCGGACAACGCGGACGGCAAGGGACGACAGGCGGACGACCGGCTCGTCTACGAGGACAGTGTCGCGCCCGTGCACCGGGCGGGGCAGGCCGTGGTCTGGGACGGCACCCACCGCATCGACGCCCACCTCACGCTGGAGCCGGCACCGGGCCACACACCGGGTTCCTGCGTGCTGCGCCTGGCGTCCGGAGCGGACAGGGCGGTCTTCGTCGGCGACCTGCTGCACAGCCCCGTCCAGATCCTCGCCCCTTCGTGCAACAGCTGCTTCTGCCTGGACGCCCGAGGAGCGGTGTCCAGCCGACGCCGAATCCTCGAACGAGCCGCCGCAGAAAGGGAACTGGTCGTACCCGCCCACTTCGGTGGCGCGGGCATGGTGGAAGTCCGCCGGGAGGGCGACGGCTTCGCGCTCCGGCAGCCGAAGTGGTGAGCGGCCGTCGAAAATTCGCGGGCGGACCCAGAGGGTCGTGTCTAGGTTGAGGTCTGCGAAGCCCACAGTTCGGCCGGAGGTGCCTTGCCCGTGCAGATGAAGTTGTCCGCGATCACACTGGACTGCCCGGATCCGCTCGCCCTCGCGGCGTTCTACGAGCAGGCCACCGGCCTCGAACCCCACCCCGAGTCGGACACCGAGTTCGCGGGTCTCCGCGGCGAGGGCGGCCTCCTCATCGGCTTCCAACGGGTCGACGACTACCAGGCTCCACGATGGCCCGACCAAACCGTTCCCCAGCAGTTCCACTTCGACTTCGACGTCGACGACCTGGACGAAGCGGAGGCCCACCTCCTGCAACTGGGCGCGGCCAAGCCGGACCATCAGCCGAACGAGGCCAGATGGCGAGTCCTCACCGACCCGGCCGGGCATCCCTTCTGCGTGATCAGAGGCAACTGACCTCCCGTACCGCCTCGTCGAGGAACGTACTGCTCCACGCCTACGGGAGGGGGGTGCGGACACCGGTCCGCACCCCCTTCCCGTGTGACCCCTACAGCACCTTGGAGAGGAATGCCTTGGTGCGGTCGTGCTGGGGGTTGCCCAGGACGTCGCGGGGGTGGCCGGATTCGACCACGACGCCGCCGT
>NZ_JBHTTQ010000126.1:0-19578 GCF_042794475.1 Streptomyces sp. NPDC056527 | reverse complement strand
GGGCCTCCTTCGGGAGACCCGGCCCCGCCGACGTGAGTGCCGGGACGGCGTGCCGGAGCCGGCGGCCTATCGCCGGCCGAGAACCCCGTCGACCGCCGTGATCAGCTCGCCGTCGGGGGTGTCCCCGTCCAGCGACCAGAACATCGCTCCGCCGAGCCCCTTGGCCCGTACGTAAGCCGACTTGGTCCGCAGCACCTGCGGGTCGTCGTAGGTCCACAGGGTCGTGCCGTCGAACAGCCAGGCGTGGCCGTTCCTCCGGTCGCGGTGGACGGTGTACGAGCCCGAGTCCGCGAGCTTCCTGAGCGCCTTGTAGTCCTCGTAGCCGTTCGCCCAGGTGGCCGGCGCGGGGCCGGTCGCCGGGTGGCCGAGTCCGTTGCCGCCGCCCGTGACGCCCGTCCAGCCCTGGCCGTAGAACGGCATCCCCACCACGAGCTTGCGGGCGGGTGCGCCGCGTCGCAGCCAGTCGTTCACGGTCTGGTCGACGCTGAAGTCGTTCTTCGCGAAGAGCGCGGACTGCTGCGCGGTGGTGGACTCCCAGGAGCCGTGGAAGTCGTAGCCCTGGAGGTTGACGAAGTCCAGGTCGCGCATGATCTTGCGGACCTCGAAGCCCGCGTCGATCTTGGCGGGTGCGGTGGGGACGAAGGCGGTCAGCTCGTAGTGCTTGCGCTTGCCGTGGCTCTTCTGTGCCTTCGCGTACGCGTCGAGCTGGCTGCGGAACTCCCGTACGAGCGCGGTGAAGTTCTGCTTGTCCTCGGGGCGGAAGACGGTGTCGACGTCGCCCGCCGAGCCGGGCCACTCCCAGTCGAGGTCGATGCCGTCGAAGAGACCCGCGGCGGCTCCCGCGCCGCCACGGGCGCCGTCGGCGGGCAGGTTGCCCTTGATGTAGAGGTCGATGCAGGAGGAGACGAATGCCTTGCGCGAGGCGGGGGTGCGGGCAGCGTCGGAGAAGTGGGTGGACCAGCTCCAACCGCCCAGCGAGATCATGACCTTGAGGCCCGGGTGCTTGGCCTTGAGCTCGCGCAGCTGGTTGAAGTTGCCGGCGAGCGGCTGGTCGGCGGTGTCGGCGACGCCGTCCACCGAGCCCGCCGCGTCGAGCGGGCGGACGTAGTCGGCCCAGGCGTCGGCCTCGCCCGGGATGTTGCCGGTGAAGCACTTTCCGTCGGAACTCACGTTTCCGAAGGCGTAGTTGATGTGGCTGAGCTTGGCCGCCGTGCCGCTGGTCTCCAGGTCCTTGACCTGGAAGTTCCGTCCGTAGACGCCCCATTGGGTGAAGTAGCCGACGCGCTTGTAGGAGGGACGGCTGTCGCCGTGCGAGGCGGAGTCGGCGCCCGCGGCGGGCGCGAGACCGGCCACGAGACCGAGGGAAAGGGCGGCGATCGTCAGCCGGGAAAGGGTTCTACGACGCATGAGGCTCGTTTCCTGTGCGTGTGCCGGAAGGGAGCTGTGCTCACAGGAAAGTATTGGTCTGGACCATTGAGGTCAAGGCTTCGGCGGAGATCGGCTGCTATACCTGCGGTAAGCGCAGGCGTAAAGGCAAGTCATCACTTCGGGTGAAACTTTGGCCCATGGTTGCGGGTGGACACCGAGGGTTGTCACTCTGTAGCTGTCCGTCAACCTGAGGGGAGTGTCCAGTGACGTTCGGTGAGCAGCCCGCCTATCTGCGTGTGGCGAGCGATCTCCGGGAGAAGATCGCCAACGGCTCGCTGCCGCCGCACACCCGGCTCCCTTCGCAGGCGCGTATCCGCGAGGAGTACGGGGTCTCGGACACCGTGGCGCTCGAGGCGCGCAAGGTGCTCATGGCCGAGGGGCTGGTCGAGGGCCGCTCGGGCTCGGGGACGTACGTACGGGAGCGGCCGGTGCCGCGCCGGATCGCCCGCTCCGGGTACCGGCCGCCGTCCGGCGCCAACCCCTTCCGGCAGGAGCAGGCGGCCGACGGGGCGCGGGGTACCTGGGAATCCAGCAGCGAGCAGGAGCAGGCGAGCGCCGTGGTGGCCGCCCGGCTCGGCATCGAGCCGGGCGAGCGGGTGATGCGTACGCGGTACGTGTACCGGGACGCGGGCGAGTCGATGATGCTCTCCACCTCCTGGGAGCCGCTCTCGGTCACCGGCCGGACGCCCGTGATGCTCCCCGAGGAGGGGCCGCTGGGCGGCTGCGGGGTCGTCGAGCGGATGGCGGCGATCGACGTGGTCGTGGACAACGTGGTGGAGCAGGTCGGCGCTCGCCCGGGCCTCGCGGAGGAGCTGCTGGCGCTGGGCGGTGTGCCCGGTCATGTGGTGATGGTGGTCGAGCGGACCTACTACGCCTCGGGGCTGGCGGTGGAGACGGCCGACGTCGTCGTCCCGGCCGACCGCTACCGGATCGCCTACCACCTGCCGGTGCGCTGACCGGCGGGGAGTCGGGGGACGGGATGCTGGCGGTGGGTCAGCTCCCGCAATCGAGCGGCTCGCTGCGCTGGGCGCCGCACGCCTCGGGGCGCCGCTCGACGGGCATCCCATCGCCGGGGCCTGTGCGCCGTGCCGCCATGACATGGACCTGGTCACCCGCGGGCGCCGGCCTGCCGTACGGCCCTCGCGGCGGCCGGGCCCGTGCTGATACCCGCACCGAGGGCCCCCAAGGCCGCCTCCAGGGCCTGATCTTCGGCCTCCCTCCGTCAATTCCCGGCCGGATCCGTACCTCTTTGTGAAAACCCGTATCCGCTGTGTAAAGGTCAGGCGTAGGGTCGGGCATATGCGGATTGCCATTTCAGGGAGATCCTTAGAGACGACCGGATCGGCGGAGGGAGAAGCCCGATGACCGACAGTGGCCCTGTCCTGGCCTGGCTGGTCATACGGCAGGACGACAACGGGAACCGCTATCGCGTCGGGCGATACGCAACGCAGGACGAAGCCCAGAAGGTCGCCGACAGTCTCGACGACCGTGGACACAAGCAGCTCTACTGGGTCGAGCGCATCGGTCAGCCCGCGGTCTGACCTCGCCCAGGTGGGGGTGTCCCGCGCGGGATACGCTCCGGACCATGACAGATCGCCGTGCCGACCACGTGGCCGACCACGTGGTCGTGGTCGCCGGAGCCGTGTACGACCAGGGGCGTCTGCTTGCCGCGCGCCGCAGCGCCCCCGCCGAGCTCGCGGGCCGCTGGGAGCTTCCCGGCGGCAAGCTGGAGCCGGGGGAGAGCGCCGAAGAAGCCCTGGTCCGCGAATTGCGCGAGGAGCTCGGCGTCGAGACCGAACCCGGGGAGCGCATCCCCGGCGAGTGGCCGCTGAAGCCCGGTTACGTCCTCCAGGTGTGGACGGCCCGGCTGCTCTCCGGTGAACCGCGCCCGCTGGAGGACCACGACGAACTGCGCTGGCTGGCGCGCCACGAGCTGGACTCCGTCGACTGGCTCGACCAGGACCGGCCCGCCGTGGCCGAGGCCGGGCTGCGACTGCCGACCGCCCCGGCGGGTGGAGTGCACGGCTGAGGCTCTACGCCGTTCGTGCCACCATGCGCCCACTGGTCCAATCCCTGCGATATCCCGCCCTGAATATCGGGTATGTGCTGATTAACCCCCCGAAATAGGACGTGGGCCTCCCTTCTGGTGATGGGCTGGGGAAGTGATCGGGCGTGATCGACACCGAAGGCGACTGCGCCGAGTGGTACTTCCCGGCGGAGGCCAACGCGGTGCGCACGGCGCGCCACGCCGTGCGCGACACGCTCCGGGCCTGGAAGATCGACCCCGCGGTGGGTGACGTCACCGTCCTGCTGGTGAGCGAGCTGGTGACCAATTCCCTGCGCTACGCCTCCGGCCCCATCGGTGTCCGTCTCGTGCACGTGCAGCCGGACGGCGGCGACACCGCTCACCACCCCGCCCTTCTCGTGGAAGTCTCCGATCCCCTTCCGGATGCACCCACCGAACGCCCCGCCGGCCCCGATGACGAGGGCGGCCGCGGGCTGCAGCTGGTGGCTTGTTCTGCTCGGCGCTGGGGCACCCGCAAGGGCAGGACGGGCAAGACAGTGTGGTTCGAGCTGGCCCTGCCGGGTTAGAAGACGGGGAGGGACAACGATCACCAGGCTCGGCCGGAAATGAACGAGACCACCCTGTGATCGTGAACGTCGTGCCGTCGGGGGCCGTAGTGCTGAATACTGCGGGCATGGCCGGTCCGGTGCGGTGAGCTGGAGGGGACGGTCGCGTGAGCGAGATACCTGAGACGGCGAGCGGCGTCATGTGGCAGAGCAGCCCGCCCGGCTCGATCTATGACTACATCCGGGTCGCCTCCTTCTCGATAGGGCCCGACGGGCTCGTCGACCAGTGGAGCCGCCGGGCCGTCGAGCTCTTCGGCGTGCCCGCCGAAGAGGCGATGGGCAGGGACCCGGTCGAGGCCTTCATGCCGCCCGACCTGCGGGAGCGTGGCAGGCGCCGGGTCGCGGAGATCCTCGACGGCAAGGAGTGGACGGGCCTCGTCCCGTTCCGCATACCGGGTCAGACCCGCCGTGACGGGATCGCCGAGATGTACGTCATGCCGAGTCAGACGCCGTCCGGTGAGCGAGCCGCGCTGTGCATCGTCGTCGACGTGCGGGCCCTGCGGCACATCGAGACCGACCTCGCCGCTTCGCAGGCCATTTTCGGCCAATCGCCCTTCGGCTTTCTTCTCTTCGGTACCGATCTCACCGTGAAGCGGGCCAACCAGCGCTTCGCGGCCGTCTTCGGCGGCAACGCCGACGACCACCGGGGCCGTACCGTCCACGACTACCTCTCGCGCCCCGAGGCCGAGCGGATGACCGCCGCGCTCCAACGGGTCCTGGAGACCGGGGAGGCCGTCACCGAGCTCCAGATCGTCGGAGCGCCCCCGGGCTCCACCGACCGGCGCCACTGGTCGATCAACCTCTACCGCGTGCACGGCGGCTCCGGACGACCCGTCGGCGTCGCGGGCCTGGGCATCGACGTGACCCGCCGCCACAACGCGGCCCGCGAGGCGGCGAGCGCCCGCCGCAACCTCGCCCTCCTCAACGAGGCCGGCGCCCGGATCGGCAACTCCCTCGACCTGGAGGCCACCGCCCGCGAGCTGCTCGACGTCGCCGTCCCCGGCTTCTGCGACCTCGCCTCCGTCGACCTCTACCAGGGGCTGCTGACCGGAGACGAGGCCCCGCCCGGGCGATGGGGCAGCTCCCACGACGTGGGCTACGGGGCGGGCAGCGCCGAACTGCGCCGTGTCGCCTTCGCCAGCGCCGTCGCCGACACCCCGCTCAGAACGCCCGGGGCGACCGCGGGATCGGGGACGGACGAGACCTGTTGCGGCACCGGCACCGTCGAGGTCGGCTCCGTCCACCACTACCCCTTCAACTCGCCCTGCGCCGGGGCGCTGCGCACCGGACGGGTGAGAACGGTGCCCGGGGGCGACGGCAGCCTCGTCCACTCCACCCTCGTGGTCCCGATGGTCGCCCATGACACCGTCGTGGGCCTCGTGCAGTTCTCCCGCGCCAAGGGCAGCGAGCCCTTCGGCGAGAGGGACCGGGCCCTCGCCGTCGAGTTGGCCGCCCGCGCCGCGGTCTGCATCGACAACGCCCGCCTCTACCGCCGCGAGCACGAGCGGGCCCTGATCCTCCAGCGCAGCCTGCTCCCGCCCGGCGACCCCGAGGCCGCCGGACTGGACATCGCCTGCCGCTACCTCCCCGGCACCACGGCCACCGAGGTCGGCGGCGACTGGTTCGACGTGATCGAACTCCCCGGCCACCGCACCGCGCTGGTCATCGGCGACGTCATGGGCCGCGGCCTGCGCGCCGCCGTCGCCATGGGCGAACTGCGCACCGCCGTCCGCACCCTGGCCCAGCTCGACCTCGAACCCGCCGAGGTGCTCTCCCACCTCGACGAGATCGCCCGCGGCCTGGGCGCCCCCGCCGGAGCCCAGCAGAGCGCCCGCGCCCACAAGGCCCGCGGACCCGAACTCTCCGAGGTCTACCTCGCCACCTGCGTCTACGCCGTCTACGACCCGGTCACCCGCCGCTGCACCTTCGCCAACGCCGGCCACCTGCCGCCGGTCCTCGTCGAACCCGGCGAGAAGGCCCTGCTGCTCGACGTGCCCCCGGGGATGCCGCTCGGCGTCGGCGGCGAACCCTTCGAGGAGGTCGAGGTCGAACTGCCCGAGGGGTCGCTGCTCGCCCTCTACACCGACGGGCTCGTCGAGTCCCGCGACCATCCCCTCGACGAGGGCCTGAGCGCCTTCCGTAACGCGCTCACCGACGCGGCGCGCCCCCTCGAGGACGTCTGCGACCGGGTCCTGACCACCCTCGACACCGGGCACGGCGAGGACGACATCGCCCTCCTCATGGCCCGTATCCAGGGACTGCCGTGCGACGCGGTGGGGGACTGGCGACTGCCCAGGGAACCCCGCTCGGTCGGCCGCGCCCGCGAGCTGGCCCGGGCGCAGCTCACCGCGTGGGACCTCGAACCGCTGGTGGACACCGTCGAACTGCTCGTCAGCGAGCTGGTCACCAACGCCCTGCGCTACGGCGAGGGCGAGATCAGGCTGCGGCTGCTGCGCGACCGCACCCTGGTCTGCGAGGTCTGGGACGCCGGTCTGGTCCAGCCGAGGCGCCGTCGGGCCAGGGACACCGACGAGGGCGGACGCGGACTGCAGTTGGTCGGACTGCTCAGCGCGGCCTGGGGATCGCGCCGCACGCCGCGCGGCAAGACGGTCTGGTTCGAACTTCCCCTGCCGGACGACGGCGACGCCGCGGAGCCGACCGTGGAGCAGCTGCTGAGCATGTTCTGACCAGCGCCGCACCCTCTCACGGGCCCGGCCGGGCACCACCCCGCACCGGGCCGGCAGGCCGGGCGGCGCTACCCCTTGAGGGCGGCCAGCCGGGCCTCGATCTCCGCGCTGTCGCCGAGGGCGTCCAACTGCTCGAACTGGGCGTCCAGCGAGGAGGCGGCCAGCTCCTGCTTGCCCATCGCCTTCGCCTCCTCGCGCCGGACCTTGTCCTCGAACCGGCTCAGCTCGCTCGTCGGGTCCAGGACGTCGATGCTCTTCACCGCGTCCATCATCCGGTTCTGCGCCTGCGCGGACTTGGCCCGCGCCACCAGCTCGTCCCGCTTCGCCCGGAGCTCGTTCAGCTTGGTCTTCATCTGGTCCAGGCCGGACTTGAGCTTGTCCACCACCTCGGTCTGCGAGGCGATCGTCGGCTCGGCTGTCCTCGCCTCCTTCTCCGACTGGAGCTGGCGTCCCAGCGCGACCTTCGCGAGATTGTCGAACCTGTCCGCCTCCGCCGTCTGACCGCCGGTCCGCAGCTCGTCCCCCTTCCTGCTCGCGGCCAGGGCCTTCTCGCCCCACTCCTTCGCCGCGTCGACGTCCTCTTGGTGGTCCTGCTCCATCAACCGCAGATTCCCGATCGTCGCCGCCACGGCCTCCTCCGCCTCCGCGATGTTGCTCGTGTAGTCGCGGATCAGCTGGTCCAGCATCTTCTGCGGGTCCTCGGCCTGGTCCAGAAGGGCGTTGATGTTGGCCTTCGCCAGCTGGGCGACACGGCCGAGGATCGTCTGCTTCGACATGCTTGATCTCCTTGAACGCGTTGAGCGAGACATGGTCAGAAACGGCCGCCGCCGCCCAGCCGGCCGCGTGTGCCTCCGCCGCCGAAGCTGCCGGGCCCGCCGCCGAAACCTCCGCCCCCGAAACCGCCACCACTCGATCCCCCTCCGCCTCTGCCGGAACCTCCGCCGAACAATCCGCCGAGGATGATGCCGCCGAGCACCGCACCGCCGAGCCCGCCGCCGCCACCTCCCACCCCTGTTACACCGCCCAGGCCGTTCGGGTTCCCATAGGTGCGGACGTCCTGCTCGGCGAGGTCCTGCGCCCGGCGGGCCAGCGCGTCCGCCTGCTGGGCCTCGGCGAGCGCGGCCTGCGGGTCGTCGGCGGCTTCGAGTTCCCTCGCCTTCTCCAGCCGCCGCTGGGCCTCGGCCAGCCGCGTACGGGCCTCGCTGCCGATCGCCCCGCGATGCGTCGTGACGTAGTCGGCCGCCGCCCCGATCGCGGAACGGGCGGTCAGCATCGCCTGATCGAGGAGCGCACGGGCGCGCCGTGTACCCGACTCGCGCTCCCGCGCGCCCTCCAGGGCCTCGTCGAGGACCGCGTCGGCCTCCTCGACGCGGCGCAGCGCGTCGAGCGGGTCGTGGCGGCCGGCGTCCACAACCCGCCGCACATCGGCGACGACGGACTCCGCACGGGCGATCCGGCCCTGGAGATCGGCGGTGGAGACCCCCTCGGTGGTGCCCTGGAGCAGACCGCGGGCGTCGGCGAGATCCGCCTCCGTCTCGGCCAGCGCGTTCGGCAGCTTGCCCACGGCCTCCGCGAGTTCCTGGGCCCGCCGGTCCACGGCCTCGCTGAGCCGCGCCGCCTGGTCGACGGCTCCCTCGGCGGCCCGGATGCGCACCGCGGCGGCGCCGTTGTCACCCGCGTCGATCTCCTGTCGGGCCCGGTCCAGGTTGGTCGTCGCGAACACCAGCCGGTCCTTGGCCTGCTCGACGGCGCTCGCGACGGGCGATGCCGCCGAATCGGCGTACCGCTCCCGCATCGCGTTCAGCGCCGCCTCCGTCGTGACCACCCGCCCGGTCTGCTCGTGGAACGCCTCCTCCACGGCGGCCAGCGCCTGGGGGGCGTTGCGCTCCAGGGCCCGCAGTCGGTCGAAGTCCTCGGACTCCGCGTCGAGACGGGTGTCGGCCTCGCCGCAGCGCCGGATGATCTCGTCGAGCATCGAACGCCGGGTCGCGTCGTCCTCGGGGAAGGCGTCGTCGAGCTTCTGCCGCAGCCGGAAGGCGGCAGTCAGCTCCTCCTTCGCGAACGCCACGGCCTCGGTGAACTGCCGCACCGCCTCGTCGCCGAACTGGGCGCTCGCGAAGCCGAGTTCCTCCTGGCTCGTGCGGACGGCGTCGTCGGTGGCGACCAGCACCCGCCTGGCCTGGCCGTCCAGTTCCTCCAGCGGCACCTGCGCGGGTTCCTTCGGCGTGCCCCAGCCCTGCCCGGTCCGCGGCGGCGCGCCGCTCCCCGGCCCGGTCCGCCGGCGGCGCTTGGTCCAGGCGTACGCCGCGACGGCGACGGCGCCGCCGACGAGGACGATCGGCAGAACCAGGTCCGTCCCGGAAGCGCCCTCGTCCGCGCCGCCGCCGGGATCGGGGTCACCGGGGGTGATGGTCGGCGTGGGCACGGGCTGTCCGGCGAGCACGGCGCCGTAGCCGTTCGCCGCACCGATGGCGGCCCCGGCCCAGTCGTTCTGCCGCAGCGCGGGCTCGATCGCGGTCTGTGCCACGTCGTCGAGCTGCGCCTGGGTGAAGCGGGACGCCGGGTCGGCCGAGTAGCCGTACTGCCGGTCGTGCGTGGCCACCGCGAGCAGCAGGTCGTCGATGCCGAGACCGTTGCGTTCGGCCGTCGCGTCGGCCCAGTTCTGGCCCGAACGCCCGGAGAAGTCCCTTACATAGACGACGAAGAGCTGTACGCGCCGGTCGTCGTAGAGCCGGTCCAGTGCCTGAGCGACCGCGCTGCGGCGGTCGCCCAGTGCCCCCACCGTGTCCGTGATCTGCCCTTCGCGGGACAGCACGACCGGGTCGTCGGCGCGGGCGCCGTGCACGGCGGGCACCACCAGCCACCACGCCGCCACCAGCGCCGCGAGGAGGATTCGGGCGGCTGTTCGCGTCACATGGGGAGGCTATGTCCCGATCTATTCACCCGCGACCGGGCGGAAACCGTTTCTCGGCCCTGAGCGTCACTGTCGGTAGCCGCCCCTAGGGTGGTCAGCACACAGTCGACGATCTTGGGGGCACGGGTGAACGGACGGGTACGCGGCTTGTGGCGGCGGGGGCGTTGGATCGTCCTCGGCTTCGCCCTGCTCCTGGTGCTGCCGCTCGCCGGCAGCGCGGCCGCCCTGCGGATCAATTACGCGGGCGATCTCCGTGAAGGGACGCAGTCCCGCGGCAAGGACGCCATCTGGCTGGGTCACGCCTGGGTGGACGGACGCAAGAAGGACGCCGACCTCGCGGCGTTCGCCGCCCGCATCAAGGGGACGGGGATACGCGACCTGTACGTCCACGCCGGCCCGCTGGAGCACGACGGCACGCTCCCCGCGGCCCGGTACCCGCGCGCGGCCTGGCTGATCGAGAGCGTCCACCGCACGATGCCCGGCATACGGGTGCACGCCTGGCTGGGAGACGTCCTGGCCACCGAGGGCCCCGAAGGGCTGCGCCTGGAGGACGCGGCCTCGCGCGCGGCGGTGGTGGGTTCGGCCCGGCAGATCCTCGACGCCGGCTTCGACGGGGTCCACTTCGACCTGGAGCCCCTGCTCTCGGACGACACGAACTATCTGTCGCTCCTCGACGACCTGGGCGAGCTGACCGGGTCCCGCAAGGTCCCGCTCTCCGTCGCCGCCCACCAGATCGACCCGCTGCCCGCCCTGCACTCGGTGAACGGCGCGATCAGCGGCAGCGAGAAGTGGTGGTCGCAGGAGTTCTTCGGGCAGGTCGCCCGCCGGGTCGACCAGATCGCCGTCATGTCGTACGACACCTGGATGCCGCTGGAGAGCCTGTACGGCGGATACGTCGCCCAGCAGACCAGCCTGGCCCTGGAGGTGACGCCCGAGGACACCGACCTGCTCATGGGGCTGCCGTTCTTCCACGAGGACGACCTCGGCCACCACGACTCGGCGGAGACCGTCGCGGCCGCGATCCGCGGCACCCGGCTGGGCCTGGGGCGCACGGACCACGACCGCGAACGTTTCGGCGTCGCGCTCTACGTCGACTTCGCCGCGAAGGAGGAGGACTGGGCGGCCTACCGCGAGGGCTGGCACTGACCCCGACCCCGAGGCGGAACGGCTACGCCTCCCGCCGACGGATCTTGTTGCCCAGCCAGACCAGCGGGTCGTACTTGCGGTCCACGGCCCGCTCCTTCAGCGGGATCAGCGCGTTGTCGGTGATCTTGATGCCCTCCGGGCACACCTCCGTACAGCACTTGGTGATGTTGCAGTACCCGAGCCCGTGGTCCTCCTGGGCGGTCCGCTTGCGGTCGAGACCCGTCTCCTCCGCGGCGTCCAGCGGGTGCATGTCCAGCTCGGCCACCCGCATCAGGAAGCGCGGGCCGGCGAACGCCGTCTTGTTCTCCTCGTGGTCCCGCACCACGTGGCAGGTGTCCTGGCACAGGAAGCACTCGATGCACTTGCGGAACTCCTGCGAGCGCTCCACGTCCATCTGCCGCATCCGGTACTCGCCCGGGGCGAGCCCCTCCGGCGGCACGAAGGCCGGGACCTCGCGCGCCTTGGCGTAGTTGAAGGACACGTCCGTCACCAGGTCCCGTACGACCGGAAAGGCCCTCAGCGGGGTGATCGTGAGGGTCTCCTCGCGGTCGAAGGTCGACATCCGGGTCATGCACATCAGGCGCGGCCGGCCGTTGATCTCGGCCGAGCACGAACCGCACTTGCCCGCCTTGCAGTTCCAGCGCACGGCGAGATCCGGAGCCTGGGTGGCCTGCAACCGGTGGATGATGTCGAGGACCACCTCGCCGTCGTTCACCTCGACCGTGAAGTCCGTGAGGTCTCCGCCGTCGGTGTCGCCCCGCCACACCCTGAAGTGCGCGTCATAGGTACTCACTCGTACAGCTCCTCCTCGGCGAGGTACTTGACCAGCTCCTCCTTCTCGAACAGCGCGAGCAGGTCCGCACGGATCGCCTCGGTGCGCGTCCGCTCGAGCCCGATCCCGCCGTCGTCCGCCGGGTGGCACAGCAGATTCACCGGGCGCCACGTCCGTTCCATCGACGGATAGTCCTCCCGCGTGTGCCCGCCCCGGCTCTCGGTCCGCTCCAGCGCCGCCCGTGCCACGCACTCGCTCACCAGCAGCATGTTCCGAAGGTCGAGCGCGAGGTGCCAGCCGGGGTTGAACTGCCGGTGCCCCTCGACCCCGGCCCGCCGCGCGCGGACCCGCAGCTCGGCGATGCGCTCCAGGGCCTCGGCCATCTCCCCTTCCCGCCGGATGATGCCGACGAGGTCGTTCATCGTCTGCTGGAGTTCCTGGTGGAGGGTGTACGGATTCTCGGCGGAGGGCTCCTCCGCCGCGCCGAACGGCGCCAGCGCCTCGACGGCCGCGGCCTCGACCCCCGCCTCGGAGACGCCTCCGCGCGTGGCGTCGGCCGCGTACTCCGCGGCGTGCCACCCCGCCCGCCGCCCGAAGACCAGCAGGTCGGAGAGCGAGTTCCCGCCCAGCCGGTTGGAGCCGTGCATCCCGCCCGCGACCTCACCGGCCGCGAAGAGCCCCGGAACGCCCACCGTCGCCGCGGTGTCCGAGTCGACCGCGATGCCGCCCATCACGTAGTGACAGGTCGGCCCGACCTCCATCGCCTCCGCCGTGATGTCCACGTCCGCCAGCTCCTTGAACTGGTGGTACATGGACGGAAGCCGCCGCTTGATCACCTCGGCCGGCATCCGCGTCGACACGTCCAGGAACACCCCGCCGTGCGGCGAACCGCGCCCCGCCTTCACCTCGGCGTTGATGGCCCGCGCCACCTCGTCGCGCGGCAGCAGTTCGGGCGGGCGCCGGTTGTTGTCCGGGTCCTCGTACCAGCGGTCGCCCTCGTCCTCCGTCTGCGCGTACTTCTCCTTGAAGACGTCGGGGACGTAGTCGAACATGAACCGCTTGCCCTCGGAGTTGCGCAGCACGCCCCCGTCGCCGCGGACCGACTCGGTGACCAGAATCCCCTTCACCGACGGCGGCCAGACCATTCCCGTCGGATGGAACTGCACGAACTCCATGTTCACCAGCGGCGCTCCCGCGAGCAGCGCGAGGGCGTGGCCGTCGCCGGTGTACTCCCACGAGTTCGACGTCACCTTGAAGGACTTGCCGATCCCGCCGGTCGCCAGGACGACGGCCGGCGCCTCCATGACGAAGAAGCGCCCGGTCTCCCGCTCGTAGCAGAAGACACCGCTCACCCGCCCGTCCTCGTCCTTGAGGATCCGGGTGACCGTGCACTCCTGGAAGACCTTCAGCCGTGACTCGTACGAGCCGCTCTCCCGGAAGTCCTCCTGCTGGAGCGCGACGGTCTTCTGCTGCAGCGTGCGGATCAGCTCAAGCCCCGTCCGGTCGCCGACATGGGCGAGCCGCGGGTACTCGTGTCCGCCGAAGTTGCGCTGGGAGATCCGGCCGTCCGGCGTACGGTCGAAGAGAGCGCCCCAGGCCTCCAGCTCCCACACCCGCTCAGGGGCCTCGCGTGCATGCAGCTCCGCCATCCGCCACTGGTTGAGGAACTTCCCGCCGCGCATGGTGTCGCGGAAGTGGACCTGCCAGTTGTCGTGGGCGTTGACATTGGCCATGGACGCGGCGATGCCGCCCTCGGCCATCACCGTGTGCGCCTTGCCGAAGAGCGACTTGCAGATCACGGCCGTACGGGCGCCCCGCTCGCGCGCCTCGATCGCGGCGCGCAGCCCGGCACCGCCCGCGCCGACGACGACCACGTCCCACTGCTGCCGTTCGACTTGAGCCATGTCAGAAGATCCTCGGGTCGTCGAAGGTTCCGGTGGCGAGCAGGTACACGTACAGATCGCAGAGCGCGACGGAGATCAACGAGGCCCATGCGAGCACCATGTGACGGGTGTTCAGCCTCCCGACCAGGCTCCACAGGCGGTAGCGCACCGGATGGCGGGAGAAGTGCCGCAGCCGCCCGCCGACGATGTGCCGGCAGGAGTGGCAGGACAGGGTGTACGCCCAGATCAGCACGATGTTGATCAGGAAGATCACGGTCCCCAGACCCGCGTGGCCCCACTCGTACGAGGAGTTCCGGAAGGTCAGCACGGTGTCGTAGGTGAGGATCGCCGCCACCGGGAGCGCGGTGTAGAAGAAGTACCGGTGGATGTTCTGCAGGATCAGCGGGAAGCGGGTCTCGCCGGTGTACGTCGTGTGCGGCTCGGCGACCGCGCAGGCCGGCGGAGAGGCCCAGAATCCCCGGTAGTACGCCTTGCGGTAGTAGTAGCAGGTCAGCCGGAAGCCGAGCGGGAAGACAAGGATCAGCAGGGCGGGGGAGAGGCCCCACCAGCTGCCGAAGATCTCCCAGTTGGGCCCGCCCTTCATCGGGACGCAGTTCTCCGCCAGGCAGGGCGAGTAGAACGGCGAGACGTAGGGCGCGGCGTAGTAGTCGCTGTTGGCGAAGGCTCGCCAGGTGGAGTACGCGATGAAGGCGAGCAGTCCGGCCGCGGTGGCGGCGGGCGCCAGCCACCAGCGGTCGGTGCGTAGGTGGCGGGGGGCGATCGCCGCACGGGAGGGGGAGTGCACGCCGGTGGCGGGCGCTCCCCTTCCGGTGGAAGGCGGTTCGGTTCCTGTGGCCAACGAGGTCTCCTAGGGCGCGTGCCGGTCGCGTGCTCCCAGACCCTCGTCGTCCGAATCCGTCCACAGCCCGCTGTCGTACGGGGTGTCGGGGATCGTCACGATGTCCTGCGGCCGACCGGGGGTCGGCGGCGAGGGGACGCCCCGCTCCGCCGCGATGCGGCGTTCCAGCTGTTCGACCGTGCGAACCAGGTCATCGAGGCGGCCCTTGACGGCCGCCAATTCGTCCTGAAGGGACATGGATTGCCCTCACTTCCGCGATTGCGGGTGGCGAACACGCGCCTGAGAGTGTCGCGCGTCACACCCCGCTTGTGAACCCATGTGTACGGGATTCCACTCGTCCGGAGATCCGCGCCGCCCGGCGGTTGGGCCGCACGGGTGGGGTTTGTCGGCCGCGCCGCCGTGTCGCCGTGGCCGGATCCGCTCCTTCCTTTTCAGTGTATGAGCAATAGGTGTGATCATCTCTAAATGGCATGAAACCGGATGAAGGGGTACAAGTCATGTCCCAGGTCGGCGCCCCTCGCGGGAGGACATGCTCCAGGAGCCCCCGCTCCCGCACGCTCCGTTCCGTCGCCACCCTCACCAGCGCGGTGCTCGCGATCTCGGTCCTGGCCGGATGCAGCTCGTCCGACGAAGCCGACGAGGCCAGGGCCGCCGCCCCGGACCACGCACCCGCCGCCCGTGACCGGGTGACCGACGGCGGCACCCTGAACTGGGCCGTGGACGCGATGCCCACCACCCTCAACGCCTTCCAGGCGGACGCCGACGGCGGCACCTCGCGCATCGCCGGGGCCGTGCTCCCCGCCCTCTACACCCTCGACGCGCGCGGCCGGCCGCAGCGCAACCCGGACTACCTGGAGTCCGCGAAGGTCGTCGAGACGGAGCCGAAGCAGGTCGTCCTCTACAAGCTCAACCAGCAGGCGGTGTGGAGCGACGGCCGCGAGATCGGCGCCCCCGACTTCGTCGCGCAGTGGCGGGCCCTGAACGGCCGGGACACCGCGTACTGGACCGCCCGGAACTCGGGCTACGAGCGCATCGAGAAGATCGAACGCGGCAAGAACGACCTGGAGGTACGCGTCACCTTCGGCAAGCCGTACGCCGACTGGCAGTCCCTCTTCACTCCCCTCTACCCGAAGGAGGTGATGGGGTCGCCGGCCGCCTTCAACGACGGCGCGCGCACCACCCTGAAGGCGACCGCGGGCCCGTTCCGGCTCAAGGCGGCCGATCGCAAGGCGGGCACCGTCACCCTCGACCGGAACCCCCGCTGGTGGGGCCAGTCCGCCAAGCTCGACCAGATCGTCCTGAAGGCCGTACCGCGCGCCGACCGCGTCACCGCGCTGGCGGCGGGCAAGCTCGATCTGGCCGAGATCGACCGGTCCGCGGCGGACCGCATCGCCCTCGCGGTGAAGGACGCCGAGTCCGGCCGGAACGGCGGACAGGCCCTCGCACACGGCCCCGGCGCCGCGGTCACCCCCTCGGCGGCCCTGAAGTCCTGGGCCCTGGCCAACGGCTCCGACGAGGGGAAGGCGGAGGCGGTGCAAGCCGCCCGCAAGAAGAACCAGGCGTCCATCGAGCAGTACACGACCGAGCAGCGGGCGCTCGGGAAGTTCGTGGTGCGCAAGTCGCTGGAGCCGGCGTACACCCAGCTCTCGCTGAACGGCGAGTCCGGTCCGCTCGCCGACGAGCGGGTGCGTCGGGCCGTGGCCCGCGCGCTCGACCGACAGGAACTGGCCGAAGCCGTACTCAAGCCGCTGGGTCTGCCCGCGACGCCGCCCGGCAGCCACCTCGCCCTGGCCGGGCAGGCGGCCTACGCGGACAGCAGCGACGCGCTCGGCGACCAGGACGCCAAGGAGGCCAGGGCGCTGCTCGCGGACGCGGGCTGGGTGCCAGGCGGCGCGGCTGAGAAGCCGGCCGGGACGAAGGCCGGCAGCGAGGCGGAGGACGCCGAGAAGAAGGCCGAGACCACCGACAAGACGGAGAAGCAGGGAACCGAGGGGACGGAGAAGAAGGCCCCCGCGGAGAAGACCCCCGCCGAGAAGCAGCCCGAGGCGGACAAGGCCAAGAAGCCCGAGGCAGCCGACGCCGCCTCCAACGACGGCCTCTACATCGTCGGCGACGACAAGCCGGGCGGCACCGCCGCCCGCGACGGCGCCAAGGCGCCCGAGCCCGCGATCGGCGCCACCGGTCCCGAGAGCGGCACCGACGTCCTCGCCCCGGCCCCCGGAGCCGCCCTGCAGAACGCGGCGCTGCTCCGCCAGGCCGCCCTCCTCGACACCGGCACCGACGCCGGCACCACGACCGAGGCCAAGGGCCGGACCGCGGCCAAGCCCGACAGCGGTGTCGCGGGCGCCTACGCCCCGCGCGGCACGGCGGCCCCCGCCGTGCCGGCCGCCGCGGGCACGGGCCTGGGCAAGGACGGCAAGGCGCTCAACCTGCGGTTCGTCCTGCCCTCGGGTCCCGGCTCCGAGTCGCTGCGGACCGTCGGCGACAAGATCGTGCAGATGCTCGACGCGGTCGGGATCAGCACCGAGATCACCAAGGTCGCGGACGAGAGCTTCTTCAAGGACCACATCGCCTCGGGCGACTACGACCTGGCCCTCTACTCCTGGCCCGCCACGGCCTTCCCCGCGACCGACGCCCGGCCGATCTTCGCCAAGCCCGAGCCGGCCTCGGACGGCTCGCTCCTGGTCGAGCAGAACTACGCCCGGGTCGGCACGGACCGTATCGACCAGCTCTTCGACCAGGCGGTGGCCACGCTCGACGAGGAGGAGGCCCGTGACCTGGTCCGACAGGCCGACGCCCGGATCTGGGCCGCTGCCGGATCGATTCCTCTCTATCAGCGCCCGCAGCTCGTGGCGGCGAAGCCCGAGATCGTGAACGCGGGCGCCTGGGGCTTCGCGGCCCCGCGCTACCAGGACATCGGGTTCAAGAAGCCCGAATCGGCCAACGGTGCGGAGCGCAATACCAAGAAATAGCTGAAAGTCCAGGTCACAACCTCAGATGCAGCTCAAGTTCCTTGCCCGCCGGTGACCCCGGCGGGCAGGATCACGTCCGGCCCCTTGACCCGGCCGGTTCCGCACGCTCAGTGCTCCCCACACCCCCAGTGCACCGCACCACCGAGGCCCCCAAACCTCCTAGTAGACCCTCTCGAATTCGGGCGGGGAAGCCCCTTGCGCGGCGGCCCCGTACCATAGGACATAGCCGTGGCGCGTCCGCCCGGCGGGCGTAAGAGGAATTTGACGCCGCATCCCACGATCCGAGAGAAGCGCAAGCACCCATGCCCACGCGCCACGACATCCGTAACGTCGCCATCGTCGCCCACGTCGACCATGGCAAGACGACCATCGTCGACGCCATGCTCAAGCAGGCCGGTGCCTTCGCCGCCCACCAGCAGCTCGACGACCGCATGATGGACTCGAACGACCTGGAGCGTGAGAAGGGCATCACGATCCTCGCCAAGAACACGGCGGTGAAGTATCACCCCAAGGACGGCGGGGCCCCGATCACGATCAACATCATCGACACCCCCGGTCACGCCGACTTCGGTGGCGAGGTCGAGCGCGGTCTGTCGATGGTGGACGCGGTCGTCCTCCTCGTGGACGCCTCGGAGGGTCCGCTCCCGCAGACCCGCTTCGTGCTGCGCAAGGCGCTCCAGCAGCGCAAGCCCGTCATCCTCTGCATCAACAAGACGGACCGCCCGGACTCCCGGATCGACGAGGTCGTCAACGAGACCTACGACCTGTTCCTGGACCTGGACGCCGACGAGGACCAGATCGAGTTCCCGATCGTCTACGCCTGCGGCCGTGACGGCATCGCCTCGCTGACCAAGCCGGAGAACGGCACCGTTCCCGCGGACAGCGACAGCCTGGAGCCGTTCTTCTCCGCGATCCTGGAGCACGTCCCGGCTCCGGTGTACGACGAGGAGGCCCCCCTCCAGGCGCACGTCACCAACCTCGACGCCGACAACTTCCTCGGCCGTATCGCGCTGCTCCGCGTCGAGCAGGGCGAGCTGCGCAAGGGCCAGACGGTCGCGTGGATCAAGCGGGACGGCACGATCTCCAACGTCCGCATCACCGAGCTGATGATGACCGAGGCGCTCACCCGCAAGCCCGCCGAGGTCGCAGGCCCCGGTGACATCTGCGCCGTCGCCGGTATCCCCGACATCATGATCGGCGAGACCCTGGCCGACCCGGAGAACCCGATCGCGCTTCCGCTGATCACGGTCGACCAGCCGGCCATCTCCATGACCATCGGCACCAACACCTCGCCGCTCGTCGGCCGCGGTGGCACGGGCAAGGGCGCGGACGCCAAGTCCGCGGTCAAGCAGCGCAAGGTCACCGCCCGCCAGGTCAAGGACCGTCTGGACCGCGAGCTGATCGGTAACGTCTCGCTCCGCGTCCTCGACACCGAGCGTCCCGACGCCTGGGAGGTCCAGGGCCGTGGTGAGCTCGCGCTCGCCATCCTGGTCGAGCAGATGCGCCGCGAGGGCTTCGAGCTGACCATCGGCAAGCCGCAGGTCGTCACCAAGGAGGTCGACGGCAAGACCCACGAGCCCGTCGAGCGCCTCACGGTCGACGTGCCCGAGGAGCACATGGGCGCGGTCACGCAGCTCATGGGTGTCCGCAAGGGCCGCATGGACAACATGTCGAACCACGGCTCCGGCTGGGTCCGCATGGAGTTCGTCGTTCCGTCCCGTGGCCTCATCGGCTTCCGTACGGAGTTCCTGACCAACACGCGCGGTACGGGTATCGCGCACTCGATCCACGAGGGCCACGAGCCGTGGTTCGGCACGCTGACGACCCGTAACAACGGTTCGCTGGTCGCCGACCGCGCGGGTGCGGTCACCGCCTTCGCGATGACCAACCTCCAGGAGCGCGGTGTCCTGTTCACCGACCCCGGCACCGAGGTGTACGAGGGCATGATCGTCGGCGAGAACTCGCGCTCCGACGACATGGACGTGAACATCACCAAGGAGAAGAAGCTCACCAACATGCGCTCCGCCTCCGCCGACTCCTTCGAGGCGATCGTCCCGCCGCGCAAGCTCTCCCTGGAGCAGTCCCTGGAGTTCTGCCGCGACGACGAGTGCGTCGAGGTGACCCCGGAGGCCGTGCGCATCCGTAAGGTCGTCCTGGACCAGAACCAGCGCGGTCGTACCGCGTCGCGCGCCAAGAACGGCTGACCTGTGATCTCGGCCGCGTCCGGCTGACGCCGGCAGGCTGACACAAGCTCAGACAGAGGGCTCGGGCCCCCGCAGTCACTGC
>NZ_JBHTTQ010000125.1:0-19644 GCF_042794475.1 Streptomyces sp. NPDC056527 | reverse complement strand
CGCCACCTCCTCACCGGCTACACCCAAGGCACCATCACCCTCACCCTCACCGCCAACGGCCACACCTAGACCATGTCCAGGCCACCCGAGGGGCCAAGGCCAAGGCCGGCGCGGGCAGGCCAAGGCAGGAGGGCGGGGGCGGGCAGGACACCACGAAGAAGGCGCCGACGGCCTGAAGGGCACCCTCGTACGAACAGCCGACGGCGCGGACACCACGAGCCAGCCCCCACCGAAGCTGAAGAGTTCGCGGCATCGGGCGGCCGGGTCAGCCGCTCGCGGAGATGGACGGCCGGCTGACCCGGCCGCCTCAGCGGAGGGGGCCCGCCAGGCCACCAGCCCCGCCCGGCCCGCCTCCGCGAAACCCACCGCGAACGGTTTGTCGCCGTCCTCCGTTACCAGGTGACGTCGCTCCTGTTCGTGGGTGACGTCGAACCCTGCGATGCGTGCCGCGGCTGGGTGCTGAGGGGGCTTCTGGTCTCCCGAACAGACTGCATGCTCCCGGCCGTACTCAAAGGAGGCGGCCGACGGAGTCGGGATAGGCGAGAGCTGCCACCTGGTCCGGGGGACGTCGGGGCACGCCGCGTCCGCTCCGAGCCAAACCCACAGACCCGCCTTCACCAGGTGGCCAACGGCTGCAGTCGTCACCCGCGGCCGGCACCGCGGCAGCGGCACGCCCAAGGCTTCGGTCAGCCGATCCGCCGCTTGCCCTGCGGCAGGAGACGCCAGCCCCACCGCAGACGGCATCACGCCCGTGAAACGGATGACGCCCAACAGCGAAGAGCCCGCGACACCCATCACCCTCGCGCGCACGGGGACAACCCGGCCGCAGCCCCGTTCGGCGTACTCGGATCGCTGTCGACGCGTTTGGGGGCTTCTGTGAGAGGGAGTGCCAGAGAAGGAGGCTTGGATGAGCTACTTGTCCGATGACGTGGCGGCACAGGGATGGCTTGTCCATGCCTTGGACGTGCTGACTACGGATGCGCTGTGGTCCCAAGCGCTTGCCTCCGAGCGCCTGCCGACAGGCGAGATGGACCGTGTAGCCGACCTTGGCGACGCGCTGCGCAACAAGTGGTTGCAGGTCACGGATGACAAGACGCTCACGCAGATCGAGCGATACCTACACCAGCAAGAGCACCAGATTGCCGAGCAGGCTGCCCGTCTGGAGAGCGGAACACCGGACGGAAGGACACTGGTCGAGAAGGCCATCGGGTCCATCCGCAACCTGCACCGACTGCGTGAGACGGAGGCGTCCGAGCTGGATGAGAAGACCGTCAGGCTCCGGGAGAGTACCTGGACTCCGGGCGATCTCTCCGAGAGGGCCACATGTGCCCTGTTCTTCGTCGCTTGCGTCGTCGTGCTCGCACTCGACCTGACAGGGGCCGCCGTAGGGCTCTGGGCGTGGTTCCTCGCCACGAAATGCCGAAGCGTCGTTCTGGGACTCAGCGAGGCATAGCACCTCGCGGGGAAGTCTGGGCCTCGTCCTCGACGAGTGCGAGCGGACAAGAGCTTGTCGGCAGGGTGCCACTCCTCTCCGGGAGCGCAGGGGCGGGTCCTGTAGATCCCACCCCCGCGCATACCGCTGCTCGTTCAGCCGACGCGAACGTGCATCACCAGGTGCTTGTAGTTCTGACTGGCCATCTCGGGACCCTCGGTGAAGAGCCCGGGCTTGCTGATCCGCCCGTCCTTCATCTCGCCCAGGTGCAGCGTCACGGTGTCGCTAGTGAACGCGCTGAGCGCGTCGAGGAGGAAGGCGGGGTTGAAGGCGGCGAGGCCTCCGCGCAGCCCTTCGCCGGTGCCGTGGGTGATGGCCATCGGGATTGGCATGCCCTTGGTGCGGGCTGCGGCTTCGGCCGTGTCCAGACGGGGGGCGAGCGTGAGGTCGCCGTCGGCGTCCCAGGCGAACACCACAGGGATGCCCTTGCTGCCCTTGGCGTTCAGGATGGCCTGGCACTTCTTCACTGCCCGGACGGTCGTGGCGCGGTCGAGCTGGACCGACGTCTCGCAGATCTTAGGGAACAGCGTCCGGTGCTTGGGGAGGCTGCCGTCCAGCGAGCGCATGGTGACGGTGACGGCGCCCAGCGAGAGGGTCGCGCGGGCGACGGGCCAGTTGGCCACAGGCTCCCCGTCGGCGTGGTCGTCTTCGAGAATGCCGATGCCCACGGGGCCGTCCTGGGTCTTCAGCCGCTTGGCCAGCGCGGAGAGGGTGTCGGCCGGGATGAGCGCAGCCAGCGGCTTCTCCGACGGCAGTGCGGTGGCGGTGACGGGGACTTCCGCGACGGCGAACCGGTAGCGGTCGGTGGCCGTCATGGTGAGCGTCTCGCCGTCCAGCGTGATCTGGATGCCGGTGAGCGTGGGCAGCGTGTCGTCGCGGCCTGCGGTGGGCAGTACGCGGTTGAGTTGGCGGAGGCAGGCCTGCGCGTCCATGGTGGGCACGGGGTCCAGCGGCTTGGTGTACTCGTGGATGTCGTGCGTGGTGACGGGCACCGTGAGGTGTTCGGTTGCCAGCAGGTCTCCGTCGAGCGAGACGCGGGTCCGGGCGGCGACGGCCTTGATCTCCCCGGCGACCATGGCCGCGAGGGTCTTCTTCAGCTCGGGGAAGTCGAGGAGCGAGGAGCCCTTCGCAAGCGGTGTCGCGGCCAGCATCGTGACCGACACGGAGGTCTCGAAGTCGTGGGCGCTGAAGACGATCCAGTTCCGGCCGGTCTCGATCAGTACACCGCGCTGCGCGGGCGGCTGAGCCTTCGGAGCAATTCCGAATTCAGCGAAATTCAGAGCGTCGATGACCTCCGCGTGACTTCCGACGAATTCGGCGGTCGGCTTAACGGGCTGCTTTCCCTCCGTCTTCGCGGTGCCGGAGGTAGCGACCTGCGTCGTGGGCGTGGTCATAGCTCTCCCTGGGGAGTGAGATACGGATTCGGTGTGCTGGCCGACTGCCACCGCCGGAGCAACAAGACAACTATACCATGCACATTACACTCCACGGGCTGGTCGGGCGGTGTTTTCGCCCCCAATCCGCTCCGGAAACCGGCGCGTGAATGGCCGGGTTCGGCTGACCGACCCGCTCAGGGTGCACTCGTTACCTGGGCGCTGCCGTGACGTCCTGAGACAGCCCAAGAAGCCCGCGGTCAGGAAAGCGGCGAGATGGCCTTCGAGCGGGTTGCGGTCGTCCAGTGCAGGTCATCTGCAGTCTGCCAACTATCCTTCGGGTCCGGCACGGCCAACTCGATAGGGTGACCTTGCCGAGGGCCACCTCGGCCCCCAGCGCCCAAGCGGTACGGCGCGGTGGTCTGGGACGAGCAGGGGGGTCGGGTGGCAGACGTTTCGCCCGCGCAGGCGCTGGCCCGAGCGACGGCCGTCGGCGGGCGGCTGGCCGACCTGGTACGACGGGAGCCCAGAGGAGACGACCAGACGTGTCGCTGGGAGCTCGTTGTGACCCTCAGTACCAGTCCCGAGGACCGGGCAGCCGCCGGGTGGATCGTTGCCGACGAGATCATGCGGGAACGCACCGGCGGGCGGCCACGGAGCTACGAACGGTGGCGCGATGCCACCTTGAACAGGGCGAAGCTGACCGGGAAAGACCACGTCCTGGTGGAGTACTTCGTGAAGCCCGTCTTCGAAGCGGCAGCCGCGAGGAAGAAGGGCAACCACGGGCTGGCCGGGTACGTGGGTGAGTGGCTCTGGTACCTCCTGACCCGCGATCTGCCCCAGGATCCAGCGCGCCCTGTGGAGATCCTCGGACCGCCAAAGGCCGCCGTCAACGACGGAGGCGGCGACGGACTCATCGTCTACCGGGAAGACGGAACGGCCCGGGGCTTCTCCTTCCGCCTGTGGGAGATGAAGAAGTACACCGGGGAAGCGAACCAGCCTGATGGAGCAATCCGAAATGGCTGGACGCAGCTCAACGCCAAAGCGGGAACCTACCTGGGAATGCTCTCCTGGGGCGACAAACTGCTCGCTGACGACACCCGGGAGTTCGTGGGCAGTCTGGCCGAGCAGTGGGTCGATGAGGAGGAGTCGGCCGGCGCCGGCGTCAGCGTCGCACTGAACGCCACGGCGACCCCGACGAAGGCTTTCCACCTCGCGCACGAGCACTTCACTACCCACAAGCACCCCGGCGCGCTGCAGGGCCTGGTGGTGGCGATCGACGATCTGGAGGGCTTCGCCCATCAGGTGAGGAAGTACGTGTGGACCGCACTCTAGATCCGGCTGTACTTGCAACTGCCCTCGGTGAATTCCGCCCCGGCGGGGTCCTGCCCTCGGCGCAAGAACTGCTGGCGGCCATCACCCAACTGGAGATCGCGGCCTTCGGCAGAACCCAGGAGATTCCGGACGATGTGCTGGCGACGGCGTGGCTCTTGCACGGACTGGCCGCGGTCGAGCCCGAGACTCCTGGGTTCGACCCGATGCGGACCCGGCAGGCCCTCGCGGTCAGCGCGCACGTGATGGACCTGGCCCTGGCCGACGAGCGACACTCCCCGACCGAGCGGCTGAGGATCGCCTTCGCCGCCCAGGCCGGGTACCGCCGGTGCGAGCAAGAGCCCAACGCCACCGCCGTCTACCGCCAGGTCAAGAACCTGGTGAACTTCGCTTCCTCGCTCCCGGCACACATCGACACCCTGGCGCTGGAGGCCGGTGTCGTGTTCCTGAGCTTCGACCGGCCAGACCTAAACCGGGTCCTGTCCGCCTGGCGTCGGCAGTTCGCGGAGCTCCGTGAGCTGATGGACGGCGATCCGCTCGCGGGCACGATGTACGGACCTGCCGAAGCCGTCGTCGAAGCCGTCCACCTCCTACGCCTGTTCCTCTCGTTCGGCGATCCGGACCGCCTGCAGGGTGCACAGGACCTCCTGGGCAGCGTGCTCGACGGCCGGGCTGGCCGCAGTGACCCGTCCGCTCGGTGGGTCGCGGCCCACCTCCTCAGCCTGAGCGGCGAGATGGCCGCCAGTAGCTTGTACACGCTACTCCCGGAGGGAACTCCGGATGCGGTCGCCCGGACCTTCGCGATGTCCGATCCGCCGGTGATGACCCTGTGGCGCCCGCAGTGCCAGTTGCTGAACCTGGAGCGGGGCAACCCGGTCGACCCCTCCACCGGCCGGAGCCTGATCAGCGTGCCCACCAGCGCGGGCAAGACGCTGATGGCCCAGCTGGTGATCTGTTCCCACCTGGCGCAGAAGTCCGGCCGCGTGGTCTATGTGTCGCCGATGCGCAGCCTGGGCCGGGAGATGCGGGCCGCGCTGCGGGGCCGGCTGCGGCTGCTGGAACGCAAGTTGGTCGCCGAGCAGCCGGACTTCCCGCTCGCCGACGGCAGCGGCTCCCTCGTCGGGGACGTGGACATCGTGACCCCGGAGCGGCTCATGCACGTGATCCGCAACAACCCGGGCGCAGCGCTGGACGAGGTCAGCCTCATCGTCGTCGACGAGGCCCACCACCTCGCGCAGGGCCGGCGCGGTTTCGTGCTGGAGAGCCTGCTCGCCCTTCTGCGGACCCGCTCCGACACCCGGCTGGTGCTGCTGTCTGCCGCTGTCGGCAACCGGGGTGCTCTGGCGTCGTGGCTGGACCCGGAACGGCCGGCGGAGGAGGTGTATTTCACCGACGACTGGCGTGGCCCGCGGCGGCTTCACGGCCTCATGTACCCGAAGCTGCTCAAGGACCAGGCCGAGCGCACGCCGCGCAAGCCAAGCAAGAACCAGCCCTCCACCATCCGGGCCACTGTGCCGGTGGCCCCCCGGCTCGACATTCGGCCGACCGCCACCAGCGGCACCTTCGGCCTGACCATCCCCGGCGTCGGCACCAGGGCGTACGCCTCCCCCAACTCCTGGCAGTGGAAGGCTGCTACCAAGCTCGCGGGCGGTATCGCGGACTACGAGGTGTTCGCCGCCGGCGCCGCCGCCCTGACCCGGGCCGGCAGCGTCCTGATGGTCGTCGCCAGCAAGGTCATCGCCAGGAACGCCGCACGCGCCATGGCCGAGCACTTGGACGTCCGCCCCAAGGCGGCGGCGCTCACCGAGTTCCTCGCCGAGACCCTCGGCGAGCAGCACCCCCTGGTCGACTGCACCCGCCACGGCGTCGCCTTCCACCACGCCGACCTTCCCGACGACGTCCTCCACGCCGTCGAACAAGGTCTTCGAGACGGAGAATTGCTGGCCATCGCCAGCACTACCACCCTCACCGACGGCGTCAACCTCCCGGTGCGCACCGTCATCATCAACCACACGGTCGAGGGTGATCCCACACGCGGGAACCAGCACGGCCTCAGTCCCGCGAAACTGCTCAATGCCATCGGCCGGGCCGGCCGGGCCGGGCGCGAGAGCGAGGGGTGGGTCATCCTTACCCGCCCTTACCCGCCCCAGGCCGCGGAGTTCGAGACGCTCACCCCCGACAGCGAGCGGCTTACCGTCACCTCCGAACTGCTCAGCGAAGACGCCCTGCGGTCACTGGCTCATGCCGAGTGGCAGCTGCAGAACTCGCTCGACGGCCTGTTCAGCGTGATGGGAACCGTAGCGGCCGACTTCGCCGCGTTCGTGTGGCTCGTCCTGCAGACCCATGCCGAGACGCTCCGCGCGCCCGGCGACCGGCTAGACCCGGTGCGGTCGCTGCTCGCGATGGAACAGGCCGACGACCCTTCCGTCCCGGCCCGCTGGATGGTGCTCGCTGAGAAGGTCACTGCGGTCTACGATGCCACCGACCCCGTCTCGACCCGCCGGTGGGCGAGCACCGGAACCAACATCGGATCCGCCCGCTTCCTCGACCAACTCGCTCGACGCCTCGCGGAGCAACTCCTCTCCTTCACAGTCCCGGAGGACGAGATCAGCGTCTTCTTCGGGCCGCCCGAGTGGCCGCTGGAGAAGACCTTGGGCTTCCTTACCGAGCAGGGCGCCTTCAAGAACCTTCTGCTGACGCCCGAGGCCAGCGGGAGCTGGAAGCTCACCAACCAGCAGACCAAGAGCCTCACATTCGACGTGCCGATCGACAACGCGGTCCGGGACTGGATCTCCGGAACCTCCATCCCGGAACTGGCCCGCACCTGGACGCCCGACAGCACCCCATCCCATCCCCAGATGCTGGAGCTGACCGTCCAGAGCATCAAGCAGGCATTCGAACACGCGATCAGTTGGACAGCCGGAGCCCTAGTCAACCTCGTGAACACCCACCCCCTGCTGACCCCCACCACGCCCCGCCTGTTCGCACAAACGGCCTGGCACATCCGGCACGGCGTCGACACCCAGCAGGCCATCACGCTACTGACCTCCGGCATCACCTCCCGCCGCCTGGCCCACCAGATCGGCCGCGCCGCAGCCGAGTCCGGCATTGCCTCAGGGCAGCTCCGAGCCTGGATCGCCGATCAGCAGATCGACGGCTGGACCACCGCATACAAGGCCAACGCCTACGAGGTCGAGGATCTCCTCGACTACGTGAGCAAGCCAACTAACCCGCTCAACGAACTGCTGCGAGGCCATCCCGTGAGCATTCCTCTTGCACGGGTAGGCCCGGGCTCCGAGGGCGGGCCAGTCAACCTGACAAACCCAGGTAAGAAGCCGGCAACCATCAAGGTCAACCGCAACGGAAACCAGATCGCCGTCATCCCCGCCGCCCAGCATCACGCCGTCCTTACCCTGATCGACAGCGGTCTCGACCTCACCTACCACCTCGCGGCCGGGCAGCTCATCATCACCCTGGCCATGACCAGCCTGTAGGGCGCTGAGGGTTGGCCAGCGCCGAACAGCCGAGGTGGCTTCGTGGTTCCTACCCCGCTCGGGCTTGGGCGCACGGCTCAGCATCCCGAGCGGCGCTGCCGGTGGCCATAGTGAGGACGTCGCCTAGGTCAAGGACCGGCTGCCGCGCGGCCAGCACGCCGTTCCCGCCTTCGTCTGCCGGCACCTGGGCAACCTCACGGCCCGCGACGTCCGGCTGTGGCGTCTGGCGGCAGCCGGTGTGATCGCGGCCGAGCTCGCGCTGCTGGTCGGGCCGTGCTCCTGAAACCGGCGAATAAATGGCCCGCCACACGCAGAGTGCTCTCGTTGCCGCAGACCGGCCATGACGTCCTGAGACAGCGCGGGGAGCACGCAGCAAGTAGAGGCCGTCGCAGCGCGGGCCGGCGCCTTGTGGCGGTGGTGGGCCTGAATCTCGACCTGGTACCCACGGTCGAGGTCGGCGACATCCAGCTGCTCGCCCACACCGCCATGACGGTCGGCGCCGTCACCGCCGCGCGCTACAGCACCCACGAGAGTCTGCGGGCACTCACAGGGGTCCCCGCCACTCCCCGCGGGCATGGCCGTCGGGGAGCGGCAGCAAGCGCTTCGGGGATCAGGTATATCGCGGCTTGACGCTGAACCGCTCGGCTATCCCTGCAACCAGGAGTCGGTGCGCCTGGAACTGCGTCTCGATGGCGCCCGGCTCGCGCCATGCGTCGGCGTCTGCCAGAGCGATCATCACCTTGCGGACAGCCTGGCCCAGGGTGGCCATGGTCGTCTCGGTGATGATGCGAGTGCCGGTCGGGGCGACGGCGTTGCGCTCCAAGGTGTTGGACCCTGTGCAGGAGCAAGGGGGTGGCGCTGCACGTGGCGTCGAACGTCTCCTGGAACCAGTTCATCGAGTGGGCCAGCCTGGCCTCGCCTGACGCGCAGCTCAGCCCCGGCCGGACCTGCCAGGCCCCGGGGCGCCGAAGTCCGTCTCAGCTCGGGGAAGGGCGACCTCCCGCCTCCGCCGCCGCTCCGTCGCCGTCCGTGCCCTGCTCGGCTCCGTCGCCCGCGATCAGGCCCTCCCGCCGCGAGCGGGTCGTGTGGCTGAGCCGATCCAGCGTATGCAGCAGAACCGCCGCTTCTCGAAGCCCTTGACCGCCTTGCCGACCAGCCGCCGCACCTGCCCGGGCGCCAGCAGTCCAATGTGATGGTTGCGGCACCGGGCCACAACCGCGGCCGTGAGGCGGTCACGCGACAGCTCCACCGGCACAGCTCAGTGGCCAGCCACGCGGACAGCCGGTCCTGGTCCTCCTCCGTGTTGGGCGATGCTGTACCTTCCGCCCGGAGCCAAACGGGACTGGGCCGATTGATCACGCGTCGATGAGGAATTCGAGCGCCGCACTTTGCCGGAACCCAACTGCAACGAGTGGGCGACGACGCGCTGGTGGTGGACCAGAATGCGTAAACGCTGACGGTCCCCGAGGTCGCCGCCCCTCCCTGCAATCGAACAAAGCTGTCACCCTCCGCTACGGCTCCCCAAGATCTGTGCCTGAACCGAGTTTCGACAGCTCATGTTCGCGACTGCGGACAGCACCCTGGCGGGGCCGTGTTCGATGTCCATGGGAAACGACAGCGCCGTTCGGCTCGCTGTCCCAGTTCCAGCGGTCAGCTCGCTGTTCGGCGGGCCTGGGTGGTCAGTCCGGGGGTGACGAGGGCGAGCCAGCGGACGCGGGCAGCGGGTGGCTGGTCGGTGGGTGCGGTGGAGAACAGCAGGTAGATGTCGTTGACGGTGATGTCCGCGTGGATGTCTCCGTCGGCCTGCCCGGCCCGGATGAGGCCGGCAACGGCCGAGCCCGCGCGCTCCTCGGCGGCGTGGTCGCCCGGCTCTGCCCCGAGAGTCCGCGCGGCGGCCTTCACCGCGCGGTCGGTCACGGACTGCTCGACGACACGGCCGAGGAACGCGGTGAGCTCGTCGAGGGCTCGGCCGGTGCCGTCGGCGACGCGGGTGAGCGCGGCCTCGGCGTCGTCGGCGACGCGGGCGACGTATTCGGCGACGACGGCGGCGACCAGGTCGGTCTTGGTGGGGAAGTGCCGGTACAGGGTGCCGACGGCCACGCCCGCGGCGGCGGCGATCTCGTCCATCCCCACCTCGGGGCCGTGTGCGGTGATCTGCTCGCCGGCGGCGGTGAGGATTTTCTTGCGGTTGCGGACCGCGTCGGCGCGCGGCGCCCTGGCCTGGGTCACGGGAGGTGCCTGCCCTTCCACTTGCATCAAGGTGAACCTTGGTTCAGGATAGATAGTGAACCTGAGTTCATCTTAACTGTGAGGACCTCGCCATGCCCGCCAAGACCGCCCTCGTCACCGGTGCCTCCTCCGGTATCGGCGAAGCCACCGCTCTCAAGCTGCAGGAATTCGGCTACACCGTCTACGGAGCCGCCCGCCGCAGCGACCGCCTCCACCAGCTCGCCGAGCACGGCATCCGCCCCCTGGCCATGGACGTCACCGACGACGACTCCATGCGCGCCGGCGTCGAGCACATCATGGGCGAGACCGGGCGAATCGACGTGCTCGCCAACATCGCCGGCTACGGCTCGTACGGCGCACTGGAGGACGTGCCCCTGGACGAGGCCCGCCGCCAGTTCGAGGTCAACGTCTTCGGCGCGATCCGCCTGACCCAGCTCGTCCTGCCTCACATGCGCACCCGGCGATCCGGCATCGTCGTCAACGTCACCTCGATGGGCGGGAAGATCTACACCCCGCTCGGCGGCTGGTACCACGGCACCAAGTTCGCCCTTGAAGCCCTCAGCGACTGCCTCCGCCTGGAGGCCAAGCCCTTCGGCATCGACGTCGTCGTCATCGAACCCGGCGGCATCGCCACCGAATGGGGCGCCATCGCCGCCGACAAACTGGAGAAGTCATCCAGCGACGGCCCCTATACCGCCCAGGCCGCCGCCGTTGCCTCCTCCCTGCGCTCCGAGGCCAACACCAACCGCAACTCCCCGCCCTCCGTCATCGCCGACATCATCGGCAAGGCCGTCACTGCACGCCGCCCCCGGACCCGCTACGCCACCGGCTTCGGCGCGCGGCCGCTGATCGCCCTGCGCCGCGTCCTGCCCGACCGCGCCTTCGACGCGATCATCACCCGCGCTGTCGGCCTGCCCCGCTGAGACAGGCATCCGACCGCAAGGCGCTGCCCGATCTCCTGAACTGTTCGATTGGCCGCGCCCCCGGAGTGCTTCCCAAAGTCGGGTTCTGGCTCACTTTCCGTGGAGGGCTGACTGAGTGTGATGTAGGTGGCGTGTGATGAGATGGCCGGACTATGTGGTCTGTCGTGAACGACTCCGATCGAGTGCAGTGGCACTACACCCCCTTCGAGAGCGTGGGCCCGCTCCGGTTCGGCATGAGTCACGAGGAAGCCGGCGCCGCGATGGGGCTCCATGGGTTCACTGGAACCGTCTCCTCCATGCACCAGCGACACGGCGCCCTTGTGCTCCAGGCCGTCTTTCGCGACATGACCGCCCCGGCGTACGTAAGGGCCGTCACCGTCTACTACAGGGAATCCGGCGGGCTGGCCTGCGTAGTCGTCGACGCACTGTGTGGACCACTGGTCTCGATGGACGGGATGCAGTTGGTTGGGCGGGTGCCTTCCGAGCTGACGGACGAGTTCCACGACTACGAAGAGGGGCGCGGCACGAGTCCCATGATCTCTGTCGAGGGTGATGCGGCGTCGGACGCGCTCGGGATCATGGTGCGTGCGCAACGAGCCGGCGACATCCTGCTGTCACGACCGGTCTTCGCGCGATTCGACGGTTGGGCTCACACCGTGCATGACTGCGTTCCTAGGGACGAGTGGACCGTCCGCTGAGAATGGCGCGACCTCAAGTGGGGCATGGACGGGCGCCAGGTTAGTGACGCCATACATGCCTTGACTGCCTGCTTCACGAGTAGAGCAGGACGCGTTTGCAGAGGAGGGCGAAGCCGGCCCGGCCGAACATCCGACGCTTGAGCATCTTGATTCGATTGACGTGCCCTTCGGCGACGCCCGAGCTCCATGGCAGGGTAAGGCCTGCGATGACCGCATTGCGGTCACGGTCGATGCCTGCGGCGAGAGTGTGGAGGCCGGGGAGGTCGTCTCGCCGGACGCTCGGCACACCCCCGAACCCGGCCGCCACCGCGCAAGTCGTCATCAGCCCAGGTGGCCCGGAGATCGTCTTCACCCAGCGCTCCCAGGCTGCTCCAGCAGCAGCTGCCCGTAGGCTGGCCACCAGCCGCTCCGAGCTTCCCGACTGATCAACCCCGCAGCCGCTGAGCTGCGACGTCGGGCTTGACCACGTGGGGGCCGCTGGAGGGTTGGGGCATCGGAATCGCGTCGAAGGCGCGAAGCGAGTCGGCCACACAGCCGTCATGCGGGTGAAACGGCAGGTCCCCGTGGCGGGTTGGCACGGCTGGGGTGCGGCGGTCGGATAGCAGTGGGGCATGGTCGCACCCTCCGCGCGTCGCCGCGCTGCCGCCCTCGCCATGACTGTCGCCGTCGTCCTGGCCACACCGTGCGCGGCTGTCGCCGGAGCCCCAGTGGTGGCGCCTCGGGATACGTTCTCCCACTCCCAGGGCCAAGGCGAGCACAAGCCCTCTGACGTGTCCCTGCGGCAGCTGGCCCAGCCGCCGTTCCCACCCACCGACCTGAGCCTGCTGAGCACGGGAGCCTATCCCGATGGGCCACCGATGCAGCCCGCGCCACCCCGCGCGATCACCGCCGAAGAACTGGTCAAGCAGCTCAAGACCACCCTCAAGCCACGGGGCCGCCGTGCGGTGGAAGACGGGCTTGCCGTCTTCAACAGCCAGCAGGTCGCCGCCATCGTGCCCGATCCGAACCTGCGCGCCGCCCTCGCCTCCCTGGCCGGCAGCCCCGGCGCGGCCAGCATCCAAGCGATCCGCGACGGCATCTACTCGCGCGTCATCTTCGGCATCACACCGCGTCCTGAAGCGATTGCCATGGTCCTGCTTGGGCCCGCCACCGATCCACGGCCTTTCATCGTTTTCAACCAGCCCTACCGCTACGAGGACTTCCGGCTGCTCGGTGACGCCTTCTCGCACGAAACCCTCCACCGCGCGGACCCGAACAACAGAAACGAGGAAGCCATCAATGAGGCCCTGAACACCGCCTACTACGGGCAATTGCTCCTCCAACTGCCGCGGCTGGCAACCAGTCGCACGGAGCTCGCCCGCAGGCTGAACACGAGGCTGATGGCGCTGCTGAACACACGCGACGCCCGTGGCCGACAGCGACTTACGTACTCGACCGGCAACGTGCTGCCCCGCGCAGCTACTCCGCTGCCCAGCCTCGCCGCCCTCCAGCTCGGGATCACCCCGGACGGCGGCACCGCGACCGACCCCACCAGCACGCCGGGCAACGCGAACCTGGACTTCTACCTCAGCGCCATCACCCGCACCCGGCAGACCGGCGCCGCTTTCGACACCGCCACCGTCGAACTCCTCGACAGCCACCAGGCCTGGGCCACCCCAAGCGAGCGCATCCGCCTCGCCCGCCTGCTCGAACTCCGTATCCCCAAGCCGGGGCCGTGGCCCCCGCACCGCGAGGACAAGCCCTGGCACTCCCCCACCTCCCCACCCAACGGCAGACACGAGGAATCAATCCCCTGGTGAACGCACGCCGACGAGACACCATCTAGGCCCCGTCGGCAACGAAAACAGGCCTGATCCCTTTCCGGTCGTGTCCTTGTCAGGCTGCTGGGGGTTGATCCCTGCGTGGAGACTCCTGAACCGGTGGCTGGCGACCATGTGACCGAATCCCTTCTGCCTGTGCTCACCGCGGCAGAGGCCCGGGCAGCGGTCGGATTCATAAACCTGCTGGAGACGCTCGACCTCACGCCCCGCGGCCGGGCCGCCGGGCAACTCGCTGCAGACCTGGCCCGACGGATCCCGCCCGAGTAGCCCCCGACCGTCATGCTGTGCCGCTCGCACCAGTGAGTCCAGCATCGGACCCTCGGCCCATCAGACGACTGCAGGACACGGATTCCACGTCCTGCTGGTCAGAGCGTTCGAGCCGATGGGCTCGCTTCAGGGCTGCGGGTCTCGGCTTGCGGCAGGCTGGATCCGCATGCCGGGTCGGCGTCGGTGAACAGTCAGGTACGCCATACCCCGCTCCCCAGCGACAAGGCTGCGGGTGGAGCCGTGGGGCAGCCAGACGAGGCAACCTTCGCTCAGCGGACACGCTCCCTCGGATGTGACCATCGCGCCCTCTCCGGCCACGACCAGCAGAAGGACGTCCAAGTCCGGCTCCGTGTGGGGCTCGACGCGCCGTTCGGGCAGGATCCGGACGACATTGGCGTCGACCTGCCGACCGGGCTCCGCCAGCCGCCACACCGCACCGACCGCTGCCGGATCGAGCGTCTCCAGCGCTGCGGTCTCGAACAGAACCCGAGGCACCGGCACCCCACCTGCCGGGCCCGAAGGCTCCCCGTTTACCACCATCCCCACTACCTTCCTATGCGCCTCTGCTCGTGCTGGAGCACCACGCACCCCTCCGACGAGGAGCCCGCGCTAAAAGAACGCCTTCCTCGCCGATGAGGACTACGGGTCTCGACCGGGTTACTCGATGGAAGGGCAGACAGCCGGGTGGGACTTCCGCACTTCCGTTTCACCTCGGGTGAAGCCCGGCAGATTCTCAACGATCTGACACTTCATACCCGGAAGGCATGGCTATGAGCGAATTCGACATCTGGGGATACCAACCGGCCGCGGGATATCGGCAGGGGACCGACCTCATCGGCTACAAGGTCGAGGCCACCGACGGTGCCATCGGGAAGGTCAGCAAGCATTCCGACGAGGTCGGCTCCTCTCACCTCGTCGTCGACACCGGGGTGTGGATCTTCGGCAAGCACGTTCTGCTGCCGGCCGGGACGATCAAGCTGATCGACACCGCCGCGGAGACGGTGCACGTCGACCGGACCAAGGAGCAGATCAAGGACGCCCCCGAGTTCGACGCTGCCAAGTACGCCGACGAGCCCACCTATCTCGAGCGGTTCGCCAGGTACTACAACCAGCCGCACATGTAGCGGCGTGTACCGAGCTGTCACCGCAGTATGCAGGCGCCCTCCGCCTATCCTGAGCAGCCACGCGCTCTCTCGAATTCGCGAGTCCAGCTGGAACAGGAGTGCTTCCTCGTGCTCCTGCGTGACAGCACGGCTCGGCCCTGAGCGTCTCACCGTCCGGCTTGTTTGCGTGGGTGGCCTCTGGGCGAACGGGGACCCGCGCACTCGTTCAGCGTTGGTGAAGCAGCAGGACCGAAAGGGTGATGGTGACGGAGGTCCAAGCGATCATGGCGGCTCGAAGGGCGTAGGCGTTGTCACCGGTGAACAGCCCCGCCAGGTGCTGCCGTGTTGTCGGCGGTCGACTCGCGCCCTGCCCGTTGACGCTGGGGGCGAGCAGATCAGCACAGCGTGAACAGGGTGGCTGGTCGCGCCCGATCGAGTAAGTGCCGTCTACTACCGCGTGCTGAGTGGCTCGAGTTCGCATGCCGGGCTCAACTCTGCAGCAGGGTGTTGAGCAATGCGGTGACGCCTCTCCTCCACCCAATCGCAACCTTCACCCATACCCCGGGCATACCCAGCCCGATATCTCCCGGTCCGGGGCTCGACGATGTGTGGGATCGGTCGAACCGTGGTGATCACTGAGATCAATCACGGCCTGTGAGTTGGTCTGTGGATGCTGGCCGTATCCTTCCAGCCGCTTTTCACGTTGGTGTGTCGACGAGTGCACTTGTTTGGATCCCTACGTCGGCCTGGCACAGTCCGCGGCCCCCGATTCCGCGCTCTGGCTTCGGGGCCGCGTCAGCTTCCCTCGAGGCGTATGAAGGCCCTGACCTCCCCGAGCGGTCAGGGCCTTCCTGCCCCCGGGCATTACTCCGTGCGGCCCTGGCGGGTGGGGACATGGTGGGCAGCCGGACCGAGGCCCCACCACGGTGACGGGCCGGCCGCCCTGGAGCGCAACGCCGACGGGCGTCTGCGGGCTCCTCCCCCGGCCACCGCCGCTGCCGAGGCCGGCGACCGGTGCGGCCGCCAGTGTTGCGCCGTCTGGGGCAGTGATCCCGAGACGGCGCAATACTCACACCCGACCCACGGCAGATCGGCGCCTCAGGTCAGAGGGGGCGTACGGCTCTCAGGAGACGCCCCAGTCCGAGATACGGCAGAAGTAGGTGTATATGCCGCCCTTGTACAGGCACACCTCAACGCGGACTCCGATTCCGTCGGTGATGTTACGGCTTCCGGTGTAACAACCGTCGGTGCTGTTGGGGTCCTGCAGCATCATCAGCGTCGCCCCCTGGCTGTTCATGACTCGGGCTCTCACGCCGTAGCCGTCGGACTGCTCGTCACACACCGTTATCTGGTCGCCGTCCCAGCCGAACTTCGCCTTCCCGCCGGGATTGTCATCCGTGGTGTAGGTCCACGGCACGTTCTTCCCGGCTATGCTTCCACGGGGCTTGCGGCCAGCAGCAGGCCGGCAATGGACATACCAATCGCTGCTGCGCGCGCCATCTTGCGTTTCATGTGTCCTCCCCTGCTCGACCAACAGCGCTCGCTCCCGTCAGGGAGCTGCGCTTGGAACGCCTGCGATTGAACACAAGCCAACTCGCGTTGACAACCTGGGGAGTTACGTAGCTGTCACTCCTTCGTCACCACCTCGGGTGTGGCGGTGCTGCCCGTGCTGCCCGGATGGTTCCTGATCGAGGCCGCCCCGGCCGCGGCCGGTGGTGACCTGCGCGGTGACCATACTCAGCAGCCCCGCTGCCGCAGCCTTGCGCTGGCTTCATGCCCGCCTGTTGCAGCCACGAGGACGGCCATGCCCCACCAGAGTTTGGATCCCCCGGCCGCGGTTTCTACGGCCGGCAGAACCTGCCGTGCCCAGCGTGAGGTCCAGGAGGCGGCCCGGCGGGTCAGCCGACGGTCGAGGCGACGGAGGTCATCCAGAAGGCGCATGATCACCTACTTCCGTCATCCGGCCCACCAACCCTCGGGTCAGTGCTCGCCCAGGTCCTTGCGCTCCTCATCACTCCATGTGCGCGTGTCGCGAGGCTCGACGTAGGGCTCTTCGTCCTCGGGGTGGCCGCCGATGATGGCGCGTTCGCGGGCCATCTCGGCGTCGAATTCCAGGCCGAGCAGGATCGCCAGGTTCGTGATCCAGAGCCAGACCAGGAAGATGATCACTCCGCCGAGGGTGCCGTAGGTCTTGTTGTAGGAGGCGAAGTTCGCCACGTAGATCGCGAAGCCCGCGGAGGCGATCATCCAGATCACCAGGGCCAGGAAGCTGCCCGGAGTGATCCACTTGAAGCCGCGGCCACGCGCGTTGGGTGAGGCCCAGTACAGGATCGCGATCATGATGGTGACCAGCACGACCAGGACTGGCCATTTGGCAATCGACCACACGGTCAAGGCGGTGTCCCCGACGCCCAGGGCCGTACCGATCTGCCGGGCGAGATGACCGGTGAGCACCACGAGCAGCGCACTGATGCAGGCCAGGAGCATCAGGACCAGCGTCAGGACCAGCCGCAGCGGAGTGATCTTCCAGACCGGGCGGCCCTCGGGGATGTCGTAGACGGCGTTGGAGGTGCGGATGAACGCGGCCACATACCCCGAGGCCGACCACAGAGCCACCACCAGACCGACGATCGCCAGAACGGTGCTCGTGCCGCCGGACGACTGCAGCTGAGTCACCGCATCGGTGATGATGTCGCGGGCCGCGCCGGGGGCAAGCTTCGTGAGGTTGTCCAAGACCTCCTGCGTCGCCGACTTCCCCGCGATGCCCAGCAGGGAGACCAGCACCAGCAGAGCGGGGAACAGCGCCAGGATGCCGTAGTAGGTCAGCCCCGCAGCCCGGTCGGGCAGCTCGTCGTCCTTGAACTCCTTCAGCGTCCGCTTCAGCACCGTCCCCCACGACTTCTTGCGCATATCCGTGGGCTTGTCCGGCGCATCGCGCTCCACCTGCGGATCAGGCCCCGCGCCGCCCTCGCGGCCGGCGTCCCGGTGCCGCCCCTCGTGCTGCTCTTCGTCGCGCTTGCGCTGCCACATGGGTGCCATGCCGTGCGAGTAACCGCAAACGCTGCGACGTGAACGTCCAGCCGCTGTTTTCGTACAGCTACAGCGAACGGACAGCGCTGTGTAACCTCAGCCCTCTTCTCCTGCCAGGACACGATGGCTTTGTTCACGGGAACGGGTTCTGGCACACATTCCGTGAACGATCTTGACTCGGGAACCACCAGCGTCTCGTGACATCCAATCCGCGCCGCTCACGTGCTGCCTAAGGGCCGTCCCGTTATCGGCGTCCTGTTCGACGTAGGGTCTGCAGGACAGCGCGGCTGCCGCTGTTGTCTCGGCGACATGAGAGGGCATCGTTGAACACGAACCCCACCTGCTGCTTCTGCTATCAGGTCATCGATCTCGACCAGGACGGGGCAGCGACCGAGCTCAGGTTCGGTGCGGTTGACCCGGTGCGAGGCGGTGCCGTGCGGCAGCAGGCCTATTCACACTCAAACTGCCTGCGCGAACGGGTCCACCCGAACATCGACCTCTGGTTTGAGTTCTGAGGTCAGGCTGGCCTCCAAGGCTGCCACCGTAGGTGCGATGATCCAGCGATGCCTCGCGTGATCACGGCGTCGGAACCGTCCTGGAGAGCCCCGTTCACCGGGCTGAGCCCGCGCGGCTTCCGCAAGTTGATGACTGCGCTGCGCCGCGAAGGCGCCGACACCGTGAGGCCCGGACGGCCGTGGGGCCTGCCCTTGGAGGACCGGGTACTGCTGGTCGCGGCCTACTGGCGCACCAACCTGACGTTGCGGCAGCTCGCGCCGCTGTTCGGGATATCCAAGTCGGCGGCCGACCGGATCATCGACCACGTCGGCCCGCTCCTTGCGTTCAAGCCGAGGCAGCGGTTCCGCAAGGACGCCGTGCTGATCGTGGACGGCACCCTGGTCCCTACCCGCGACCACACCATCGCCGAGCAGTCCAAGAACTACCGGTACTCCACCAACCACCAGGTCGTCATCGATGCCGACACCCGCCTGGTCGTCGTCGTGGGCCGGCCTCTCGCCGGGAACCGCAACGACTGCAAGGCATGGGAGGAATCCGGCGCCAAGGCCGCCGTCGGCAAGACCATGACGATCGCCGACGGCGGCTATCCCGGCCCGGGCTCGTCATGCCCCACCGCCGGCGCAAGGGCAAAGACCTGCCCGACTGGAAACAGGAACACAACAGGTCCCACAAGCAGGTCCGCGCCCGCGTCGAGCACGTCTTCGCCCGCATGAAGAACTGGAAGATCCTCCGCGACTGCCGCCTCAAGGGCGACGGCGTCCACCACGCCATGCTCGGCATCGCCCGCATGCACAACCTCACCCTCGTCGGATAGACGGGCAGGCCACACGACGGCCAAGCATGTCCGAGCGACCCGGAGATCATTTACGGGACAGCCCTTAGCGCCTGCTGCCGGAGAGCCAGCGAGATCATTCACGGAATGTGCGCCAGAACCCCACTTCCGGAGGCACCGTCGACGCGCTGGCTGCCTCCAGTGAGGGCAGGTTGCCCTCTGGCAGGCGATCTTGACCGATTCGCAGGTGATCTTGGCAGCCGATGGGTTTCTGCCACTTGATCAGATTGGGTGGAAATGCCGTTGTTGCACCCGGGCATCTGGTTGGCTGCAGCGAGGACGGGATGCTCCCGTCCAGCAGCCTCTGAGGAGTAACGGCATGGCGACAGGCTTTGTGAAGTGGTTCAACGTGGACAAGGGCTTCGGCTTCATCCAGCAGGACGACGGGGGCCCGGATGTGTTCGTGCACTTCTCCGCGATCCAGACCACCGGCTACAAGGAGCTGGCTGAGGGAGCCAAGGTCGAGTACAACGTCACCCACGGGCCCAAGGGACCACACAGGCGGAACAGGTCGTCCCGATCCGCTAACTGGCAC
>NZ_JBHTTQ010000124.1:0-19934 GCF_042794475.1 Streptomyces sp. NPDC056527 | reverse complement strand
GTTGATTTTTGGCACGCTGTTGAGTTCTCAAGGAACGGACGCTTCCTTTGTACTCACCCTCTCGGGCTTTCCTCCGGGCTTTTCCCTTCGGTCTTGCGTTTCCGACTCTATCAGATCTTTCCGATCCGATTTCCTCGGTGCTTTCCGGCCTCTTCGGTTTCCCGTTTCGGCCTTCCGGCGTTTCCGACTCTATCAGATCCTTTCGGGCCTGATTCCCAGTCAGAGTGGGTTGTCTTTGCGGCTGTTGGGCCGTTCCGACGCTCAAACTCTAGCGGATTTCCCGGGCGGCTCATAATCGAGCCATTCGAAATGAATTTCGGCATGCCGAAATTCGTCCCGGCTGGGAGATCGTGCTGAGTAGAGGTGCCGCATCAGCGGCGGGAGTGGCTGTCGCAGAACCGTTCCGGCCCCGTGACAACTCGGAGAACACTACGGATACGGCGGGGGCGTGTCAACCCCCGTCCGGTGACCCTTCGGGCGTCGTCGACCGGGCGCCCGCTGACCGGCCTGCCTGGTGTCTCAGTCGAGGTCGGTGAGCCGGCCGCCCGCGTCCGGCTGGGTGTGCTCGACCCTGCGGAGGAGGCGGATCAGCATGTCGCCGAGGCCGCCGCGCTCATCGCTCGTCAGGTCCTGGAGGAGCTTCTCCTCGAAGTCGGTCGCCATGCGCATCGCCTCGAGCCACTTCGAACGGCCCTCGTCCGTGAGCTCCACGATCACCCGAACGCGGTTGTTCTCGTCGCGGTCGCGGGTCACGAGGCCCTCGCCCGCCATGCGGTCGATGCGGTGGGTCATGGCGGCCGGTGTCAGGCCGAGGCGCTTGGCGAGCTCGCCGGGGCCCAGGCGGTAGGGGGCACCGGCCAGGACGAGGGTCTTGAGGACCTCCCACTCGGCGTTGCTGATGCCGAGGTCGGCGAGCTGGCGGCCGTACGCCACGTTCATGCGCCGGTTCAGCCGGCCCAGGGCTGAGACCACCTTCTCGACCTGGGGGTCGAGCTCGCGGAACTCGCGCTGATAGGCCGCGATCTGTTCGTCGAGGCTCGGCTCCTGCAGAGGCTGCGGGCCGGGCTGCTCGGGGTTCTCGGACATGCGGCGAGTATCCCACGGCCATCGTTGGCGTTGAAGTCCTTCCATGTGTATTGTTAAGGATCTAATTTTACTGTTGAAGTCTTCACGGTTGATGCCTACAGGGCTGAACCGTCGATCGAAGTGGGTGAGTGTGACCAAGGCGATGGGTGCAGCGATGCGCCGGATCCAGGCAGGCAGCGCGCTGAGCGCGTTCGGACTCGGCTTCACCGTTCCGTACCTCTATGTGTATGTCGCTCAGGTGCGGGACCTGGGCGCGTCCACGGCGGGCATCGTGCTCGCCGTCTTCGCCATGGCCGCACTCGTCGTGCTGCCCTTCAGTGGGCGGGCCATCGACCGGCGGGGCCCGGTCCCCGTCCTTCTGGTCGCCGCGGTCCTCGCCTCTCTCGGCGCCCTGGGCATGGGGCTCTCGGAGAGCGTGCCCGCCGCCGTCGGCTCGGCCGCGCTGCTGGGTGCCGGTACCGCCGTGATGCAGCCGGCGCTCGCGACGATGATCGTCTGGTGCTCGGACCCCGCCACCCGTACCCGGTCCTTCGCCATGCAGTTCTTTCTGCAGAACCTCGGACTGGGCGTCGGTGGTCTGATCGGTGGCCAGCTCGTCGACGAGAGCCGGCCGGACAGCTTCCTTCTTCTCTTCTCCATCGAAGCCGTGATGTTCCTGGTGCTCGCCGGGATCGTGCTGACCGTGCGGATGCCGGGCTCCCCCGCCCTGCAGGGCACCCGCCCCGCTGCCGCCAAGGGCGGCGGCGTCCGGGCGCTGCTCGGGCACAAGGCCATGGTTCAGCTGTGCGTTCTCGGCTTCGTGCTGTTCTTCGCCTGCTACGGGCAGTTCGAGTCGGGTCTCGCTGCGTACGGCACCGAGGCCGCCGGCATCCAGCCGTCGACGCTCGGGATCGCGCTGGCCGCCAACACGGCCGTCATCGTCGTCGCGCAGTTCGTGGTGCTTCGGTTCGTCGAGCGTCGACGCCGCTCGCGGGTGATCGCGGCCGTCGGTCTGATCTGGGCCGTGGCCTGGGTGATCGCCGGGTACGCGGGGCTCGGGCACGGCAGCCAGACGATGGCGACCGCGGCCTTCATCTCCACGTACGCCCTCTTCGGGCTCGGGGAGGCGATGCTGTCGCCGACCGTGGCGCCGCTGGTCGCGGACCTGGCGCCGGAGTCGGCGGTCGGGCAGTACAACTCGGCGTTCGCTCTGGTCAAGCAGCTCGCGCTGGCCGTCGGGCCGGCCGTCGGCGGGCCCATGGGTGCCTCGCTGCACGGGCCGTACATCGTGACCTTCGTGCTCTTCTCGCTCGGGATCACGTATCTGGCGCTGCGGCTCGGCAAGCAGCTCACGCCGGTGCAGGACCAGCCGTCGCTGGCCACGAGGAGCTCCCGGGTCGTGGCCCAGCACGTGCCGGAGAAGGAGAGCGTCTCCGTCTGACGCCCTAGTCGGGCAGGGCGAACTCGCACCAGACCGCTTTGCCGCCCCCGGGCGTACGGCGGCTACCCCAGGACGAGGCGATCGTCGCGATGATCGAGATTCCGCGACCCGCCTCGTCCTCCGTTTCCGCCCTGCGGCGGCGCGGCAGATGGTCGTCGCCGTCCGTGACCTCGATGATCAGGCGCCGGTCGGTGCGGCGCAGCCGCAGGCGCATCGGCGGGGTGCCGTGCTTGAGGGAGTTCGCCACCAGCTCGCTGGTGGCGAGGACGCCGAGGTCGCGCAGTTCGACCGGGAAGCGCCAGCTGGAGAGGACGCCCGACGCGAAGGCACGCGCGCGTGGCGCGGCCTCCACCCCGCCGAGGAGTTCCAGGGCCGCGTTGTGGAAGAGCTCGGCGTCCGCTCCCTTGCGGGCGGGGTGCTGGACCACCAGGACCGCCACGTCGTCGTCGTGCTCCGCGGTGACGCCGAGCGAGCGCAGCAGCCGGTCGCAGACGACCTGCGGGGTGCCGAGGGCGCCGGACAGGGCGCGCTCCAGTGCGGCGACGCCTTCGTCGATGTCCTCGCGGCGGCGTTCGACGAGACCGTCCGTATAGAGGACGGCGGTGGAGCCGGGGGGCAGGGCGATCGTGCCGGAGGTGTGCAGCCAGCCGCCGGTGCCGAGCGGGGGTCCTGTGGGGTCCTCGGCTCGGCGGACCGTGCCGTCCTCGTCCCTGACGAGGATCGGGAGGTGGCCGGCGGAGGCGTAGACGAGCTTGCCCTCGTTGGGGTCGTGGACCGCGTAGACGCAGGTGGCGATCTGGCTGGCGTCGATCTCGGCGGCGAGGCCGTCGAGCAGCTGGAGCACTTCGTGCGGGGGCAGGTCGAGCCGGGCGTAGGCGCGGACGGCGGTGCGGAGCTGTCCCATGACGGCTGCGGCGCGCACACCGCGGCCCATCACGTCGCCGATGACCAGTGCGGTGCGTCCCGCTCCGAGGGTGATGACGTCGTACCAGTCGCCGCCGACCGCCGCGTCCGTGCCGCCGGGCTGGTACGTGGCGGCGATCCGCAGGTCGTCGGGCTGCTCCAGCTCCTGCGGGAGCAGGGAGCGCTGGAGCGTGACGGCGGTCTCGCGGTGCCGGCGCTCGCTGGCGCGGAGCCGTTCGGCGGCCTCGGCGTGGTCGGTGACGTCGGCGGCGTGGACGAGGACGGCTCCGCCGTCGAAGCGCGGGGATTCCACGGGCAGGCAGGTGACCGTGTACGAGCCGCCGTCCTGGGTCTTGCGGGACTTGACCGTGCGCGGCTTCCCGCTGCGCAGGACCTGGTCCATCAGCGGCAAGAGGCCCAGCTCGTGGGCCTCGGGGCAGGCGTCGGCGACGGTGGCCCCGGTGGGTCGGGGTCCGAAGGCCGCGGCGTACGCGTCGTTGACGTAGGCGATGCGGTGCTCGGGGCCGTGCACGAGCGCGACCAGGCCGGGGAGTCCGCCGATGATCTCCCGTACGGAGAAGTCCTCCAGGGCGGGGACCTCGTCGGGGAGGGGCTCAGGCTGCTGCTCGTACTCCCCGCGGGCCGCGGGCACGGAGCCCTCGGTCCCCCGCGCCGCCGTGCGGCGCTGCGTGCCGGGGAGTCGGGCGCTCCAACGGGTGAAGTTCACGGATCTGTATGCCTCGTGGTGTCGTTGGCCGTGCTGAGTCACTCTGTGCAGGTGTGAGCCCACCTATGGTCACACGTCCAGTGTGACCGACCGCACTGACATCGGTGTCAGTCGGGCTTCGGGCCGTTCTTGGGCGGCGGGGGCGCGGCGGCGAGTTCGAACTCGGCGCGTGGGTGTTCCAGCGAGCCGAGCGAGACGATCTCCCGCTTGAACAGGCCGGACAGGGTCCATTCGGCCAGGACACGGGCCTTCCGGTTGAAGGTCGGGACGCGGCTGAGGTGGTAGGCGCGGTGCATGAACCAAGCCGGGTAGCCCTTGAGTTTGCGACCGTAGACGTGCGCCACCCCCTTGTGAAGGCCGAGGGAGGCGACGGAGCCCGCGTATTTGTGGGCGTACTCCTTGAGCGGCTGTCCGCGCAGGGAGGCGGCGATGTTCTCGGCGAGCACCTTGGTCTGGCGCAGGGCGTGCTGCGCGTTCGGCGCGCACTCGGCGCCCGGCTCCTCCGCGGTGATGTCGGGGACGGCGGCCGCGTCGCCGGCCGCCCAGGCGTGTTCGACGCCGTCGACGGTCAGTTGTGCCGTGCACTTGAGGCGGCCGCGGCCGTTGAGCGGCAGGTCGGTGGCGGCGAGGACGGGTGCGGGTTTGACGCCGGCCGTCCAGACGACCGTACGGGTCGGGTGGCGCGTGCCGTCGCTGAGGACGGCGACCCGGTCCTCGCAGGACTCGAGGCGGGTCTCCAGACGCACGTCGATGTTGCGGCCGCGCAGCTCGCGGATCGCGTACTTGCCCATCTTCTCGCCGACCTCGGGCAGGATCCGGTTCGACGCCTCGACCAGGACCCACTTCAGGTCCTCGGGCTTGACGTTGTGGTAGTACCGCGCGGTGTAGCGGGCCATGTCCTCCAGCTCGGCGAGCGCTTCCACGCCCGCGTAGCCGCCGCCGACGAAGACGAACGTGAGTGCGGCGTCGCGCAGGGCCGGGTCGCGGGTGGAGGAGGCGATGTCCATCTGTTCGATGACGTGGTTGCGCAGTCCGATGGCCTCCTCGACGGTCTTGAAGCCGATGGCGTAGTCGGCGAGGCCGGGGACGGGCAGGGTGCGGGAGATCGAGCCGGGCGCGATGACCAGTTCGTCGTAGGTGAGCAGGGTGCTCCCGGTGCCCTCCTCCTCGGTGGCGAGGGTGGAGAGCGTCGCGGTGCGCTTCGCGTGGTCGACGGCGTGGACCTCGCCGATGACGATGCGGCATCTGTCGAGGACGCGGCGGAGCGGGACGACGACGTGGCGCGGGGAGATCGAGCCGGCGGCGGCCTCGGGGAGGAAGGGCTGGTACGTCATGTACGGCTCGGGCGTGACCACCACGATCTCGGCGGCACCGCTTCTGAGCTCGGCCTTGAGCTGCCGCTGCAGGCGCAGCGCGGTGTACATCCCGACGTAGCCACCGCCGACAACGAGAATGCGCACAGGTTCGGTCACTGTCCCATGACGCACCGCCGTCCGGGGTTTGTCCACAGGCCCGGCAAATTGTGTGACCGGTGGGGCGTGGAGGCGTGGGGTGGCGCATGAGGTGGGTACAGCGGGAAGTGCGCAGGTCAGGGTGGGCGCGGGGGGTGGGTCGGGGGGTCATAATCGGGAGAGTTCAGGCCCTTGCTCCGATCGGGGGGCGCACCGTACGGAACTCCCCCTTCTGAATTGACCTCGACTCAACTATGTTCGTACCTCGTCGGGGTATCGGATCGCTGCGCGTAGACCAGAGCGTGGGACGGTCCGGACAATCCCGTGTCAGCAGGGCGGGGAGTCTCCGGGGGGAGACATCATGAGCGGGGGAACGCTTATGCACATGCAGGATTCGCGTTGGCAGGCCATCGTCGGCACGACGGACGGCCCGGTCAACGGACGGACGGGGGCGCCGGTCGGCCGCTCGGCGCCGCTTCGCGTGGACGCGCAGCGGAATCTGGAGCACGTCCTGCGCGCCGCGCGCGAGGTCTTCGGTGAACTCGGTTACGGGGCGCCGATGGAGGACGTGGCCCGTCGCGCCCGGGTCGGCGTCGGCACGGTCTACCGCCGCTTCCCGAGCAAGGACGTCCTGGTACGACGGATAGCCGAGGAGGAGACCTCCCGGCTGACGGACCAGGCCCGTGCCGCTCTCGGCCAGGAGGAGGAGCCCTGGTCGGCGCTCTCCCGCTTCCTGCGCACCTCGGTCGCCTCGGGTGCCGGACGGCTGCTGCCGCCGCAGATCCTGCGGGTGGGCGTGGACGCGGACGACCTGGTGCTGCCGGCGCGGTCGGCGGAGGACGACGCACGTGTACCGCATCAGCGGGGCTTCGGCGAGCAGGCCGGGCCGCGGGCGGTGCCGGAGGTCGAGCAGGAGGACGTCGGCGCGGCGGAACTCCTGGAGGTCGTCGGGCGGCTGGTCGACCGGGCCCGTGAGGCGGGCGAGCTGCGGACGGACGTGACCGTGGCGGACGTCCTGCTCGTCATAGCCACGGCGGCGCCCGCGCTGCCGGACGCGGCGCAGCAGGCGGCGGCCTCGGCACGGCTCCTGGACATCCTCCTGGAGGGCCTGCGCTCGCGGTAGCGGGTGCCGGTCGAGGCGTCGAGTGGTCCGGGCGGACTGTTGAGCATTCCACGAACGGGTGAGCGGTTACGCCCGGATACAGGAAGTCGCCCCGGACGAGTGGTAAGTGGACGGGAGGGTTCGACCCGCCTGCGCGCTGTGGCACCCTGGGCCGGTGTTCGGGTCTGAGCGTGCGTACGGGGGCTTCCGCGATGAGCGGTGACGGTCGGGACGAGCCGCGGGGCAGCAGTGGCGCCACGGAGACCGGGGGCCTGCCTTCCCGGCAGGTGCCGAGCCAGGGCGGGCCGGGAGGCTCGTCGGGTGCGCCCGCGGGGATGCCGGCCGCGTCGCCGGGTCTCGCCGTACCGTCGCCCGCCGATCCGAGCGTGCCCCCGCAGCGTGAGGGCGGGCTCGGCACGGCCCGCGACGGTGCGGGTGAGCCCGACTCCGTACTGCCGCCGCCCGTCGAACTGCCTCCGTCGGACACCGATCTCATCCAGCTGATGCGGAACGGCGACGACAGCGCCTACGAAGAGCTGTTCCGCCGCCACTCCGAGGCCGTACGGCGCTATGCCGGGACCTGCTGCCGCGACGCGCACACCGCCGACGATCTGACAGCGGAGGTGTTCGCCCGCACGCTCCAGGCGGTACGGGGCGGGGCGGGGCCGGAGCAGGCCGTCCGTGCCTACCTGTTGACCACGGTCCGACGCGTGGCCGCGAACTGGACGCGGACGCAGAAGCGGGAGCATCTGGTCGAGGACTTCGCGGTGTTCGCGACGCAGGCCGCCCGTGGCTCCGAGGTCTCCGACCAGAACGCGTCCTTCGGGGCGGGCCTCGATCTCGGCGCCGATGTCCTGGCCATGCACGAGGCCGAGCAGTCCCTGGCCATGCAGGCGTTCCGCTCGCTGCCCGAGCGGTGGCAGGCCGTGCTGTGGCACACCACCGTCGAGGAGGAGTCGCCGAGCGAGGTCGCGCCGCTGTTCGGCCTGACCGCCAACGCCACCGCCGTGCTCGCCAGTCGGGCCCGCGAGGGACTCAAGCAGGCCTACCTCCAGGCTCATGTCAGCCAGTCCCTGACCGCCGGCGGGGACTGCTCCCGCTATGCCGACCGGCTCGGCGCCCATGCGCGTGGCGGGCTGCGGATGCGGGCCGAGCGCGGGCTGCGCAAGCATCTGGAGGAGTGCGCCAAGTGCCGGCTCGCCGCCGGTGAACTGGCCCACGTCAACGCCGGGATCCCCGCGCTGCTGCCGGTCGCCGTCATCGGCTGGTTCGCCGCCGGGTACTCCCTCAAGGCCGCGGGCGTCGTGGCCGGTGGTGTGGCGGGCGCGGCCGGGGCCGGTGCGGCCGCCGCCGCGACGGGGGCCGGTTCGTCGAGCACGGCCGGGGCGTCCTCCGCCGCCGCGGCCGAGGGACTCGGCGCCCCGGCGAAGGCCGGTATCGCGGCGGCCGTGGCCGTCGCGGCGACCGCCGGTCTGGTGTGGGCGCTGTCCGGGGATCCGCAGCCGGTCGCGCAGCCCGTGCCGTCGCCGCCGGCCGTCTCCCCCGTCGTACCCCCGGAGCCGACCCCGCCGCCGAGGCCGACACCCAAGCCCACTCCGCCGCCGGCCCCGCCCGTGCAGGCCCCGGAGCCGACGCCCACGCCGACGCCCCCTCCGCCGCCGAAGCCCAGCCCCAGGCCCACGCCGAAGCCGACACCCCCGGCGCAGGCCCCGAAGCCGAAGCCCAGCCCGCCGAAGCCCACACCGCCGCCCGCTCCGCCCGCCGTGTACCAGGTCAACCGGCTGGACTACGGGATCTTCGGCGACGGCACCGAGCCGGAGGTGCGGCTCGGGGACAGCAGTTGGATGTGGCAGCGCGACGCCCTGGCGATCGACGGCACGCGGTACGCGCACGGGGTGAGCGTGCACGCGCCGTCCTCCCTCACGATCGACCTCAACCGCCGGTGCACCAGCTATGACGCGGTCGTCGGCATCGACGACCTGAGCGCGCCCCTCCGGGTGGGCGGCATCCGCTTCTCCGTCTACGGCGACGACGAACGGCTCTGGCGCTCCGACGTGCTCCGGCCGGGCGACCCGGCGGTCCCGGTCCATGTGGGCCTCGCGGGCCGCAAGACGATCCGCCTGGTGGTGGAGGAGCACACGCCGTTCGGGCGGGCCGCGGTGGCGGACTGGGCGCAGTCGCAGATCAGCTGCGTGTGAGCCGGGGCGGCGGGTCGCCCGTGGCCCTCACGCCGGAAGCGACCGCGTCGAGGGCACCAGTGGGCCCACCACCGCCCGTTGCCGCGGTGGGGCCGCCGTGCCCGTCCAGCAGGTGCCGCGGCGGGCCAGGAGGCGGTGGAGCCAGAGTTCGGTGGAGACGAGGTCGGCGAGACCGTCCAGGGGGACCGGTTCCCCCTCCGAGGCGGCGCGGAGGGCCTTGCGGACCACGCGGGCCTCGATCAGGCCCGCGTCGGCGAGGAGCGGGGCCGAGAAGAGGGCCATGAGGTCGGGGAGTGCGGCGCGCAGGCCCGCGCGGACGGCCGAGGCCGGGACCGCGGGGTTCGGGGTGCCCCAGCCCGGCGGGAGGTCGTGGATGCCCGCCCCCGCGAGGACCGTGCGCAGGACGGCCGCCCGGGCGCCCGGCTGGACCCGCAGCGATTCGGGGAGGTCGCGGCAGGCCCGTACGACCTGGTTGTCGAGGAAGGGCGCGTGCAGCCGCTGGCTGCGGATCTCCGCCGCCTGTTCCAGGACCCGGTGGTCGGCCGCCGCCCGGGCGAGCGCCGCACGCGCGCGTGCCTCGCCCGGCCGCTGCACCGAAGTCGGCAGGGTCGCCGCCCGGTTCAGGCGAACCGATACTTCAGCCAGCGCCTCGCCCGTGAGCCAGCGGGCCGCGGGGCCCGGACGGGACCAGGTGAGCGCGGAGAGGGAGGCTTCCAGGGGGCCGAAGGCTCCCTGTCCCGGGCGGTTCGCCTCCAGGAGCCGTGTCGCCGCCACCTCCAGGCCCGACCGGTAGGGGGTGCGGGCGAGCCGGCGCGCCGCCCGGTAGACCGTCAGCGGCACCAGCAGCGAACCTGCCGACGGGCCGGTGGCCTTGGCGAGCGCCGTCACCGGACGCACCAGCGATCTGCGCCGTCGGTCCATCAGCAGATCGGCCAGGCGTGCCGGGTGCGCGTCCAGGACCTGACGTGCCCCCAGGCCCGTGAAGTGGTCCGCGCTGCCGCCCGCGAGGCGCCGCCGGTGCCGGTCGGCGACGACGAGCGAGGGACCCGGCTCGTCGGTCAGCGGACCTTCCAGCTCCGCGTAGGGCAGCGCCTCCTCGCCCGCCGCCACGACCACATGGTGCAGCCGCGGGTTCTCCGCGATCACCCGGGCCCGCTCCAGCTCGTCCTCCCGGCCCGGAGCACCGCCCGGAGCACCGCCCGGATCTCCCTGGGCGGTCAGGTCGTTGAAGGTGACGGCGAGCAGCCGCTCCCCCGCGCCCGTGCCGTGCCCGAGGATCGTCCCGGGCACGCCCGGGAGGCCGGCCGCCAGCAGCGCGAGCGTGCCCGAGGCGCTGCCTCCGGAGAGGTCCGCCCCGATCCCGGGCGCGGGGCCGCCGCCGCGGGCCGCCCGGCGCTCGGCGGGCCCCATGCCGGGGACGGGCCCGGGGTCCGGCAGCGGGAAGTCCGGCGCGTGCCGGGGCGCGGTGAGCCGGGCCCGTACGGCGTCGACCAGCGCGTCCCGTACCCCCTCCACCGCCCGGCGCGGCTCGACCTCGGCCGCCGCGACCGCGAGCGAGGCCACCGGCTCGTACCCGGTGATCTCGCGCGAGCCCTCGCGCAGGATCAGGGCGTGCCCCGGCGGCACCCGCTTCACCCCTTCGTACGGGGTGGAGTCGCGCAGCGCCTCCGGGGTCTCGGGGCACGCGAGCAGCGCGGCCAGATGCCCGATGTCGAGCTGGGCCTCGATGAGGTCCGCCAGGGGCAGGGCCGCGGTCGCGTACGCCGTTCCGTTGGCCCACGGGGTGTGGAACACCGGCCGGGCGCCCGCCAGATCGCCGGTGACGGTGATCCGGCGGCCGACCTGCACGACAGCGGTGTAGCTGCCGGCCCAGGCGGTGAGATGGCGCAGTGCGCCCCCGCGCGCGGTGAGGAGCCCGACCCTCAACTCCTCGTCGCTCGCGGCGCAGCACCCCAGTACGGCAAGGCGGGTGCGCGCGTCGATGCCGATCAGTCGCACCTCGTCGGGGCGCCAGTCGCCGACCGCCCACAGCGGATCGGGGTCACCCCACAGCAGCTGTGCGCCCACGGGCTGGACCGTGCGCCCCTCGGACGCCGCACCCCCCACGGCACCGGCCGTACCTGTCGGACCGAAGCTCGCTGCGACACTGCTCCAGCCCACCAGCCATCGCATCGGCGCCTCCACGTCAGTTCAGTGGAGGAACATGCTGCCACGACAACGGCGCACAGGAGGGGCTCCGGGGTCGCGCGCGCAAAGGTGAATGCGCCCCTGGCATGGGACAGTTGCGGCCGGTTCGCCCACCGTCGTCATTCGGCCATTCTCGGCGGCGCCAGGAGTAAGCCGACCGGTCCGGGGAGAGACCGGCAGTCCGGGAGGCGCTGTCCGCCTCCCGGAGCCGTCCGTCGCCCGCGGGGAGCGGGGCGACGGTATCCCCCAGCCCACCGGTCCACAGCCGGGTGGGCCGACCCACGCAGCACTCATGGAAGCGCTCCCGCTCCGACCGGGCGAGAGCGCACGGCCGGGCGCACGGCCACACAACCGGAGCACGCGCCCGGAGCCGCCCCACGGGCGCCTCCCCGGGCTCCCCGCGCCGACGCCGCTACGCCATCCGTCCCCCATCCGTCTGTTCACACAACAATCCCGCCATACGGAACTCCGCCCCTTAACGGTAGGGATGCGGCGAACTACGCTGTGTTTACGAATGCCGCACGCCTATGCCCGGCGTCGTGGCGGCCGTCTTGGGTGTCGAGGGGTGGCGTCATGTCCAGGGAGCAACGCGGGCCGAACGAAAAGCTCGGCACGGTTCTCGCCCTCGCGGGAATCAGCAACGCCGGCCTGGCCCGGCGCGTCAACGACCTCGGGGCACAACGGGGCCTGACGCTTCGCTATGACAAGACCTCGGTGGCCCGGTGGGTGTCGAAGGGCATGGTGCCGCAGGGCGCCGCGCCGCATCTGATCGCCGCCGCGATCGGCCAGAAGCTCGGCCGGCCGGTACCGCTGCACGAGATCGGCCTCGCCGACGCCGACCCGGCGCCCGAGGTGGGCCTCGCCTTCCCGCGTGACGTGGGTGAGGCGGTCCGCTCGGCCACCGAGCTGTACCGGCTCGACCTCGCGGGCCGACGGGCCGGCGGAGGCGGGATCTGGCAGTCGCTCGCGGGATCCTTCGCGGTCAGCGCCTATGCGACCCCCGCCTCCCGGTGGCTGATAACGCCCGCCGACGCATCCGTCGAGCGCCTGCTCGAACCCGCCGAAGGCCCGGTGCCCGAAGGACCCGAGACCGGTCCCCACGCTCGCGTGGGGCACAGCGACGTCGCCAAGCTCCGCGAGGCGGCCGAGGACGCGCGCCGCTGGGACTCCAAGTACGGAGGCGGCGACTGGCGTTCCTCGATGGTCCCGGAGTGCTTACGGGTCGATGCCGCACCGCTGCTGCTCGGCTCCTACTCGGACGAGGTCGGCCGGGCGCTGTTCGGCGCGACGGCGGAGCTGACCCGGCTGGCCGGCTGGATGGCCTTCGACACCGGCCAGCAGGAAGCCGCCCAGCGCTACTACATCCAGGCGCTGCGGCTGGCGCGCGCCGCGGCCGACGTGCCGCTCGGCGGATACGTCCTCGCCTCCATGTCCCTCCAGGCCACCTACCGCGGCTTCGCCGACGAGGGCGTGGATCTCGCCCAGGCCGCCCTGGAGCGCAACCGCGGGCTAGCCACCGCCCGGACCATGTCCTTCTTCCGGCTCGTCGAGGCGCGGGCACACGCCAAGGCCAACGACGGGCCGGCGGCCGCGGCCGCCCTCAAGGCGGCCGAGGGCTGGCTGGAGCGCTCACGGGACGGCGACGCCGACCCGTCGTGGCTGGGCTTCTACTCGTACGACCGGTTCTGCGCGGACGCCGCCGAGTGCTACCGGGACCTGAAGGCTCCGCGCCAGGTGCGCCGCTTCACCGAGCAGGCGCTCTCCCGGCCGACGGAGGAGTTCGTCCGCTCGCACGGGCTGCGGCTCGTGGTGTCGGCGGTGGCCGAGCTGGAGTCGGGCAATCTGGACGCGGCCTGCGCGGCGGGCACGCGCGCGGTGGAGGTGGCGGGCCGGATCTCGTCCGCCCGCACCACCGAGTACGTACGGGATCTTCTGCACCGCCTCGAGCCGTACGGGGACGAGCCGAGGGTCATCGAGCTGCGCGAGCGGGCCCGTCCGTTGCTGATGGCTCCGGCGTGACGCGTGTCCCACCGGGTTTAAACCGCATTGTCAGTGGGTCAGTGCACTATCGGGGTGGGAGGTGGTGCAGGTGTCCGCACGGTCGGTACGCGACGTGGACTGCGACGTGCTCGTCGTCGGCGGCGGGATCGTCGGTCTGTCGACGGCGTACGCCCTGACCCGCGCCGCCCCCGGCACCCGCGTGACGGTCCTGGAGAAGGAGCACGGCCCGGCCCGCCACCAGACGGGGCGGAACAGCGGGGTGATCCACAGCGGGATCTACTACCGCCCGGGGTCCCTGAAGGCGCGGTTCGCGGTCGCGGGCGCGGCGGAGATGGTCAAGTTCTGCGCGGAGTACGGCCTGCCGTACGAGGTCACGGGCAAGCTGATCGTGGCGACCGGGCGCGACGAGCTGCCCCGGCTGCACGCGCTCGTGCAGCGCGGCCGGGAGAACGGCATCCCGGTGCGTGAGCTGGGCCCCGCGCAGATCAGCGAGTACGAGCCGCGGGTGCGGGGGCTCGCCGCGATCCATGTCGGCACGACCGGTATCTGCGACTACGGTGCGGTGGCGGCGCAGCTCGCCGAGGCGTCCGGGGCGCGGATCCTCTACGGCTCCGAGGTCACCGCGGTCGACCGCCGGCCCTGGGGCGTCGCCGTGCGCACGGCCGCCGGGACGGTGGTGCGGGGCCGGGTCCTGGTGAACTGCGCGGGGCTGCACTGCGACCGGGTGGCGCGGCTCGCGGGCGACGAGCCGGGGATGCGGATCGTCCCCTTCCGTGGGGAGTACTACGAGCTGTCGGACCCGTCGCTGGTGCGCGGCCTGGTCTATCCGGTGCCCGACCCGGCCTTCCCCTTCCTGGGGGTCCATCTGACGCGGGGCGTCGACGGCGGCGTGCACGTGGGGCCGAACGCGGTGCCGGCGCTGGCCCGCGAGGGGTACGGCTGGTCGGCCGTCCGGCCCGGCGACCTGGCGGGGACGCTCGCGTGGCCCGGGTCGTGGCAGATCGCGCGGGAGCACTGGCGGTACGGAGCGGGTGAGCTGCGCCGGTCGCTGTCGAAGCGGGCCTTCACGGAGGCGGTGCGCAGGCTGCTGCCGGTGGTGGAGGAAACGGATCTGCGCCGCGCTCCCGCGGGGGTGCGGGCGCAGGCGGTGCTGCGGGACGGCACGCTGCTGGACGACTTCCTGATCCGCGAGGCCCCGCGGACGATCCACGTCCTGAACGCCCCGAGCCCGGCTGCGACGGCCTCTCTCCCGATCGGCCGCGAGATCGCCACGAGGGCGTTGTCGTTCCTGTAGTCCTCGGCTGTAGTCCTCGCCACAGCGGAGTGGGGTGAGCGCGCCCGTAGAATCGGGGGCATTGTGTCTGAGTCTCGAGAAGTCGCCACCCACCCCGTCGCCGAGCCCGTCGTCGCCCGGCGGGGCAGTCGGATGTTCGCCGCCGGGGAAGGGCCCCTGCCCGATCCCGCCGGGTCGCACCACGAGCGGCGCATCCGCAGCTTCCAGCCCCGCCGCAGCCGTGTCACCGCAGGGCAGGCCGAGGCGATGCTCAAGCGGTGGCCCGACTGGGGTCTCGACATCGACGGCAAGCGGGTCCTCGATCTGAAGGAGATGTTCGGCGGTCTGCCCGTCGTCCTGGAGATCGGCTTCGGCATGGGCGAGGCCACCGCAGAGATGGCCGCCGCCGACCCCGGCACCGGCATCCTCGCCGTGGACGTCCACACGCCCGGCCAGGGCAACCTCCTCGGTCTCGCCGACCGCAACGGGCTGGAGAACGTCCGCGTCGCCAACGGCGACGCGATCATCCTGCTCCGCGAGATGCTCGGCTCCGACGCCCTCGACGGCTGCCGCGTCTACTTCCCGGACCCCTGGCCCAAGAAGCGCCACAACAAGCGGCGGCTCATCCAGCCCGAGTTCCTCACGCTGCTGGCGACCCGGATGAAGCCCGGCGCCGTCCTGCACTGCGCCACCGACTGGGAGGAGTACGCCGAGCAGATGCTCGAGGTCCTCTCCGCCCACCCCGACTTCGACAACACCCAGGCCGACGGCGGCTACGCGCCCCGCCCGGCCTTCCGTCCCCTCACCCGCTTCGAGGGGCAGGGCCTCGACAAGGGCCACGTCGTGCACGACCTGCTCTTCGCCAGGAAGTAGGACTTCGGGGGCGGAACTCCCTCGCGGGGTGTCAGTCCCTGTCGTTAGGGTCGCTCACGTGTCGAACCACGTGCCCGTCCCTGCCCGGGACACCGAGGAGCCTGCCTTCCCGGCCGTCCCGGACCGCGCCCAGTGGCGCTACCGGCCCCGCCGAGCCTTCTGGCGCAGCAAGGTGGTCCGGGCGGTCGCCGTGGTCACACTGCTCACGCTCTGCGCGCTGGTGATCCTCGCGATCGTGCGGGACCAGACCGGCACCGAGGGCTTTCTCGTCGGCCTCGGCCTGGCCGTCCTGCCCGTCCCCCTGCTGGTCTCCGCCTTCCGCTGGCTCGACCGCGTCGAACCCGGCCCGTGGCGGAACCTGATCTTCGCGTTCTGCTGGGGCGCCTTCGCCGCCGCGCTCGTCTCGATCCTCGCCAACTCCTTCGCGGTCCGCTGGATAGCCACCGCCACGGCCGACCCGGCCTCCGCCGACACTCTCGGCGCCACGGTCGTGGCGCCGGTGGTCGAGGAGAGCGCCAAGGCCGCCGCCGTGCTGCTGATCTTCCTGCTGCGCCGCCGCGACTTCACCGGTCTCGTCGACGGCGTCGTGATAGCCGGCCTGACCGCCAGCGGCTTCGCCTTCACCGAGAACATCCTCTATCTCGGCCGGGCGTTCGGCGAGGACCAGGAGATCGGTACGTCCGGCATCGGCTCGATGACCGCCGGCACCTTCTTCGTACGGATCGTGATGTCGCCGTTCGCGCATCCGCTCTTCACCGTGCTCACCGGACTCGGCTTCGGCTTCGCCGCCCTCGCCACCCGCCGTCAGCGCGTGCGGCGCGTCCTGTTGCCGGTGACCGGTCTCGTCCTCTCGATGGGCGTGCATGCCCTGTGGAACAGCTCGGCGACGGTCCTCGGCCCGTGGGGCTTCATCGTGGTGTACGGCATCTTCATGGTGCCCGCGTTCGGTCTGCTGACGTGGCTGGCGATATGGAGCAGGCAGCGGGAGCTGCGCACGATATCCGGGCAGCTCCCGGCGTACGCGGCGGCCGGCTGGCTCTCCCCCGCGGAGCCGCTCGCGCTCGCCTCCATGCGGGCCCGCTCCCTCGCCCGCGACTTCGCCCGCCGCACGTACGGCCCCCCGGCCGCCGTCGCGGTCGGGGAGTACGAGGCGTTCGCGACGACCCTCGCCTTCCTGCGCCACCGCGCCCTGCGCGACGCGGGCGGCCCGGACTTCACCGCCCGCGAGCAGGAGCTGCTCCACCACCTCTGGCAGCGCAAGTCGGTCGCGTCCCCCGCCCTGACCTATGCGGCACGGGCGACGGGCCAGGTCTGGACACCGCCGCAGTACCTGGACTACGGCGGCTACAACCCGTACCGCAGCTAGGCCGCGGGGGCCGGCCCCGCGGCGGCCGGTCGCAGGGCGAACGCGACCGGACGCCGACGGCCCCGCCGTGTTCCGGCGGCCCTGACGTCGGGAGGGGTGTCGGAGGCATGGGGCCACGCACAAGGACGCGTCCCCCGCGCGAAGAGCGCGATGGGACGCGTCGTAGGTTCAGCGGCCTCGTCGGCCTCGGATGCCCGGCCGGATCAGACCGACAGGCCCTTGTCCCGCAGCCAGGCCGCCGGGTCGATGCCGTCGCCGCCCGCGGTGTGGACCTCCAGGTGCAGGTGCGGGCCGGTCACGTTGCCGGTCGCGCCGACGCGGCCGATCGTGTCGCCCGTGCCCACCGACTGGCCCGCGCTCACCGTCATCGAGGACAGGTGCGCGTACCAGACCTCCGAGCCGTCCTCCAGCTCCAGGACGATCCGGTAGCCGTACGAGCCGGACCAGCCCGCCGACTTGATGGTGCCGCCGTGGACCGCCTTGACCGGGGTGCCGGTGGGGGCCGCGAAGTCGAGGCCGGTGTGGTAGCCGGAGGACCACATGGAGCCGGACTGGCCGTACGTGGAGGTGAGGGTGTACGAGGACGTGGGCAGCGAGTAGCTCGCGGCGAGCTTGGCCAGGCGCTCCGCCTCGGCCTTCGCGGCCGCTTCCGCCTCCGCCTTCTTCTTCGCCTCGGCGGCGGCCTTCTCGGCCGCGGACGCCTTCGCCGCCGCCTCCGCCGCGGCCTTCTCGGCCGCCTGCTTCTCCGCCTCGGCCTTCTCGGCCGCGTCGGCGGAAGCCTGCTGTTGCTCGGCCTGCTGGAGGATGCGGGCGCGCAGCGCCTCGCCGGCGTCGGCGGTGGACTCGGAGGCGGATCCGCCGTCGGCCTTCGCGGCGCTGTCGGCCGGGAGGGTGAGGGAGGCGGTGAGCGGCTGCGGGTTGTTCGTCCCGGAACCCGTACCGTCGGCGCCGTCCTCGCCGGAGATGAACTCGCCGACGCCCGGCAGTTCGGAGGCGTCCGGGAGGTTCAGGTCCGGGAGCGAGATGGAGACCGGGGGCTTGTCCTTGGCGGTGGCCATGCCACCGGCGCCGACGGCCGCGATGACACCGACGCCGAGGACGGTGGAGGAGCGGGCGAAGGCCGAGCGCTGCTTCACGACCCGGTGGCGACCACCGGAGCGGGCCTGCTGACGAAGGGAGTCCTCGGTGGGGTTCCACTCCCCCCACGCCGTGGCGTCGTCGTCCTTACCGGCGGCGCTCGGGGCACCGAACGCTTGGAACCCGTCGAAGGTGTCTTCGGGGGCAGGGGTGTTGGACGCCACGGAGGCGCACTCCTTTCCTTCCTTCTCGCCTACCGGGTTAGCTGACGGGTTCGGAGCAGGAAGGTCTCCTACGGGCGGTGTCGCACGGGTGCGACGGTGCCCGATTCACCCCAAGTGGTGGTTCCCCGGTTCCCTTTCAGGATTCGGCGCGTGCGCACGGTGCCGTCTCTTGCGACGGCTGGGACGACCGCACTGCGTTATCGAACGTTAATAGACACGGGGGCGGGATTCCAAGCTGTTCCGAGTGATCATTCAAGAGATTGAGCCGGTACAGCCCGATTTGATCCCGCTTCAGTAAACCTCTGCATGAAAGAGATGGAGCTGACGGTGTGTCAATTGTTATCGCAGCGGTACCTCTCCACTACGGATGGTCACGGAACCACCGGCATCGTCCGCCGCCGCTCCGGCTGTCCCGTCGTCGGACGGCTCACCGCGAGCAGCGCCATGTCGTCCGTGGAGCCGCCGCCCGTGTACCGGCGGACGTCGTCGACGAGCGCGTCCAGCAGTTCCTCGGGTCCCGGGAAGATACGTCCCGAGAGCCGCTCGGCCGGATCGTAGAAGGCGCCCGTGGAGTCGCGCGCCTCGGAGAGACCGTCGGTGTAGAAGAGCAGCGTCGCGCCCGGCGGGTACGCGCTCTCGTCGGCCCGGTCGGGCCAGGCGGCCAACTCGCCCATCCCGAGCGGCAGCGCCGGCTCGCTCGGCGCCAGAAGCTCCAGGGCCCCGTCCGCGTGCAGCAGCAGCGGCTCGGGGTGACCGCGGTTCACCACCCGCACGCGCCCGTCCGCGCGCGGGATCTCGGCCAGGACGGCGGTGGTGAACCCCTCGAAGGCGTCGAGGCTGGAACGGCGCGTGCCCTCCCGGGCCAGCGCCCGCTCCAGCCGCTGCGCGACGCCCTCGAGGGTCGCCTCCTGCTCGGCCGCCTCCCGGAACGCGCCGATCACGATGGCGACCGCCTCGACCGCGTCCAGCCCCTTGCCCCGTACGTCACCCACCACGAGCCGCACCCCGTACGGCGTGTCCTGGACGGCGAACAGGTCGCCGCCGATGAACGCGTCAGCCTGCGCGGCCTCGTAACGAGCCGCCACCTGGAGTCCGCCGATCCGCTCGGCCGGGGTCGGCAGGACCGCCTTCTGGGCGGCCGCCGCGATCACCCGGGCCGAGGCGAGCCGCTCACCGCTGCGCAGCACGACCCGGTTGATGAGCAGGGCGAGGACGGCGACGGTGGCGACCGTGAACGTCTCGGTGAGGGAGGGAACTTCGGTCGCGGTGTGGTTGTAGAGGTGCAGACCGACACTGGCGAGGATCGCCGCGATGCCGGTGAGCAGGGTCGTCAGCATCGAGAAGAACGGGGCCGCGATGAGGGGCGCGGCCGAGAACATCGGAGCCGCCGTGTACGAGGGCGGGGTGGAGAGATCGAAGACGACACCGCCGAGGATGACGAGCGGGGGCAGGGCTCGGATGAACCGTCGGGCCCGCTCGGCTCGCGACCGCGGACGCCCGTTCACGTCCCCGCCCGCGCCTCGCTGCCCCTGCCCCACCTGTGCTCTCCTGCCCGGTCCGTACACGGCGACGGACGGTACCGCGCCCACCCCAGGGTGGCGGGAGCCGCGCCGCGCGGCGACCCCCGCTCGGCCGAGTGGGTGACACCTCCTCAGCCGCTCACCCCTACGCCCCCGCCCTTCACCTCCGCGCGCCCCCGGCCCTTACCCCCGAGCCTTTGAGGCCGAGCGCACCTCCGAACCCGCGTCCGCGCCGAGCCGTCCACCGCGCCCCAGCGCCCCCACCGCGCCCGCGCACACCAGCCCGACCCCGCACAGCACCAGCCACGGCGTCGCCGACCACCCGGTCACATCGAGCAGCGCGCCCGTCCCCAGGTTCCCGAGGGTGATCCCGATCCCGCAGACGGTGTTGTAGAGCCCGTAGTGCGTGGCGACCCACCGCCCGCCCGAGAGGGCGACGACCGTGTCCATCTCGTACGGGTAGAGCACCGCGTTCGCGACCGCCAGGACCGCCGCGCACAGCAGCAGCCCCGCGAGCCCGGGGACG
>NZ_JBHTTQ010000123.1:0-20127 GCF_042794475.1 Streptomyces sp. NPDC056527 | reverse complement strand
GAGCAGTATCTCTGCGGATGCGTCCACCGCGGTCACCCCTGGGTGCGACTGCTACGTGCACAGGACGGGGCGGCGCGCCGGCCTTGGAAGGACCACGATCCGGCGTGCGAGATCAGAGGTTGGCGCAGCTGTTGCCGAAGGTCGGGTTCAGGGCGCCGATGACGTTGACGGTGTTGCCGCAGACGTTGACCGGCACGTGGACCGGGACCTGGACGACGTTGCCGGACAGAACGCCCGGGGACTTCACGGCCGCACCCTCGGCGAGCGAGTCGGCGGCGGCGACGCCGGTGGCACCCGCGACGGACGCGGCTACACCCACGGACAGGACTACAGCCTTCGCGATACGGGACATGGAGAAGCGCTCCTCGATTGTGTTCAGACCACTCAGACCAGAGGGTCGGCGCGGACGGTTTCGTCCGACTCCTTCAACAACGCGGCTCCCATTCATCGGTTGCTCTCCCGAACGGGTGACGTTCAACCGATCTTTAGGCCATAGGAGGGTCATTCGAGCGAGTGGGCCGGGAATGGCGCAACACGCACAACGAGGAACCTGCCGCACGGATACGGGAGTTAGCGTTTCCGAGCATCTAATGCTTACTATCGCCCGGCGCCGGGGTTATAACGTTCCCGAACGTTGCTTTCGGTCCCGCCGCGCGTTCACCCATTTCGTACGGCCGACTCCTCCCTCTCCCCCGGTCCTCACGGGTCTTCCCTTCTCTCTCTCATCAAAGCGGAGAACCTGTATGCGGAATTCAGCGGTTCTTGCTGTGCGCCGCGGTCTGTTGTGCGCCCTGTCGTGTGCGGCCCTGTCCGCCGCGCTGCCGGCCGCTTCCGCCGTCGCGCCCCCACCCAAAGAAGCCCCCCGCGTCCCCTTCGCTCAGCGCTACCAGGCGGTGCAGCACGGCGGGATCGTCCGCGCCGCCAACACGTCGGCCACGGCGGCCGAGAGCGCCAAGGGCTCCGGAGTGCGCAACGACGGCTACGCCATCGGCTACGTCGACGTCGACACCGACCCCAACACCTACAACTCCAGCCGCGCCGAGGTCCGGATCCCCGAGGGCTCCCGGGTCAGCTACGCCCGTCTCTACTGGGGCGGCAACCTGCGGGTCGGCGAGCAGAAGCCTCACAAGGACAACGGCCGGGTCCTGATCGCCGAACCCGGGGGCTCGTACAAGCCGGTCCTGGCGGACACCACCATCGGGCACCGCACGGCCGACGGCGCCGACGCCTTCCAGGCGTCTGCGGACGTCACCGACCTCGTCCGCTCCGCCGAGTCCGGGCTGTGGACCGTGGCCCAGGTCAATGTGGCGATGGGCAGTTCCGCGGTCGGCGGCTGGGGCGGCTGGACGCTGGTCGTCGCGTACGAGAACGAGGAGGAGCCGCTGCGCAGGCTGGCGGTCTGGGACGGCTTCGAAACGCTCGGACCGCATACCGGTCCCGTGCGCGTGGCGATCTCCGACAGCGCTATTCCGAAGGATGGGCGCGGACAACTCGGCATGATCGCCTATGACGGCGACCGAGGCACTTCCGGGGATTACCTCACGGTGGAAACGAGCCGGTCGAAGACGTTCCCGCTCTCCGATTTCGCCAATTCCGCGAGCGACGTGATGAACTCCAGCATCACCGATTCCGGAGCCGGTCGGATCGAACGACTTCCCGCTCATCAGAACACCCTGGGGTACGACTCCGACGTCTTCGATCTGGAGGGTGCTCTGCGCCATGGGGCCGACCGTCTCCATGTCCGCTTCGACTCCCGACAGGACACCGTCTGGCTTGGGGCGCTCTTCCTCCAGGCGGACGTCGGACGCTGACGTGCTGTCGCCACAGGAGTCCGGCTCCTCTTCCTTCAGCGTGCTGCATGCGGTCCAGTCCGGTGACGGCGGTGTCGCCAGGGTCGTCACCGACCTGGTCCGCGCCCAGCTCGCCGCCGGGTGGCGGGTCGCCGTCGCCTGCCCGCCCGACACGCCGCTCGCCGCGGCCGTCCAGGCCGAGGGCGCTGGGCTGCACGCCTGGCGGGCGGGTCGCGACCCCGGCCCGCGGCTGGTCCGGGAGACCCGTGACCTCGCCCGGCTGATCCGTACGGTCGGCCCCGCGCTCGTCCACGCGCACAGCGCCAAGGCGGGGCTGTGCGCCCGACTGGCCCTGCGCGGACGGATCCCGACGGTGTACCAGCCCCACGCCTGGTCCTTCGAGGCGGTCGACGGCCCTGTCGCGGCGGTGGCCCTGCGCTGGGAGCGCCTGGCGGCGCGCTGGACGCGGCGGATCATCTGCGTCAGTGACGCCGAGCGGCGCACCGGCGAGGAGGCGGGCGTCCGGGCCGCCTGGTCGGTCATCCACAACGGCGTGGACGTGACGAGGTTCGCCGCCGACGCGGCGGACGACATCGCCGACGCCCCCACCGGCGGACCCCTCGTCGTGTGTGTGGGACGGCTGTGCCGGCAGAAGGGGCAGGACATGCTGCTCGACGCCTGGCCGGCCGTCCTCGCCGAGGTCCCGACGGCCCGGCTCGTCCTGGTCGGTGACGGACCGGAAGGCGAGCGGCTGCGGGCCGCGGCGCCGGACTCGGTGCGGTTCGCCGGTGCCGTCGACGACACCGCGCCCTGGTACCGGGCGGCCGATCTGGTCGTGCTGCCGTCCCGTTGGGAGGGCATGGCGCTGGCGCCCCTGGAGGCCATGGCGAGCGGCCGGCCGGTCGTGGTCAGCGATGTGGACGGGGCGCGCGAGAGCCTGCCGCCCGGCCACGAACCCCTGTGCCTGGTCCCGCCCGAGGACCCGGCCGCGCTCGCCGCCGCCGTCGGCCGCCTTCTCGGCGGGCCGGAGTTGCGGCGGACCCTGGGCCGCGAGGCCCACGAGCACGTACTCAGCAGATTCGATGTGCGGCGCACCGGCGCGGCCGTCGCGGACGTGTACCGCGAGCTGGCCGGAGTGCGGTGCACCGAGCACAGAGAGCCGATTTCGTCGTGACTACGGAAAGCACCAGCGTCCCCTTCCCGACGAGCCAGGGCCATGCGCCGGGGCTCGCCTCCGTCGGACCGCAGCGCGGCACGTCGGACCGGCTCGCACTGCCGCCGCGCCGGCCCGCGCGCATGCGTACGGCGGCCGTACCGCTGATCGCGGCCGACGGTCTGGCCGTGCTGCTCGCCGCCGCGCTGCTGCCCGAGCCGCACCGCGAGCTCCGGCTGCTCCTGCTGGCCGCCGGCGGCGTCCTCGTGCTCAACGGTTACGCGGGGCTCCACCGGCCCGGTGCCCTCGCCTCCGCGCTGGACGAACTGCCCGCGCTCGCCGCGCGCGCCGCGGTCGCGTGGTGTGTCGCGGCGGCCGTCGTCGCCGCGTTCACGCCCGCTCTGGCGATCGGCCCGGGCGCGCTCTGCACCGCGCTCGCCACGCATCTCGTCGCCGTGTCCGCGGTCCGCGGTGCCGTGCATGCGCGCAGGCGCCGTACGGCCCGGGCGCATCCGCGGTCGGCGCTGGTCGTCGGCGGGCCCGCCGCCGCGCGCCGCTTCGCGGCGGCGGTGGCGCAGCACCCGGAGTACGGGATCCGGCCGGTCGGGATCGTCGGTTCGCGGCCGGACGGGGAGCCCGGTCTGCCGGTCCTCTCCTCGCCGGAGGAGATCCACCGGGCGGTCATCCAGAACACGGTGCGCGACGCGGTCTTCCTGACCGACGACAGCGGTCTGGTGACGCTCTTCCAGCACTACGGCTGCACCACCTGGCGGGTGGGGGGCGAGCTCCAGGACGGGCCGATGGGCGACCATCTGTGGGGGTACGGGTGCCGCCGGCTCGTCCCGCCCGGCGAGCGCCGCGGGCTGACCGTGAAGCGCGCGCTCGACATCGTCCTGGCCGGCCCCGCGCTGGCCCTTGCCCTGCCCGTGCTGCTGCTGTGTGCGCTGGCGGTGCGGCTGTCCGACGGGCCCGGGGTTCTCTTCCGCCAGGAGCGGGTGGGGCAGCACGGGCGGCTGTTCACGCTGCTGAAGTTCCGTACGCTGCGCCCGGCCGACGAGGCGGAGTCGGCGACCCGGTGGAGCGTCGCCAACGACCGGCGGATGAGCGCGGTCGGCAACTTCCTTCGGCGCAGCTCGTTGGACGAGCTGCCGCAGCTGTGGAACGTGCTGCGCGGTGACATGAGCCTGGTCGGGCCTCGGCCCGAACGTCCCTACTTCGTCGCGCAGTTCAGCAGGATCCACGCCGGCTACGCGGACCGCCACCGGATGCCGGTCGGGCTGACCGGCCTGGCGCAGGTGCACGGTCTGCGCGGCGACACGTCCATCGAGGACCGCTGCCGCTTCGACAACCACTACATCGATCACTGGTCGCTCTGGCAGGACGTCCGCATTCTGCTGCGGACCGCGGCCGGGCTGGTCCGACCGGCGGGGAGTTGATGATGGCGACGGCCGTGACGGTGCCGATGGCGGCGGCGGTGCAGCGGTGGGAGGTACGGGACTGGGCCCGCAGGGCCTGGTCCCTCTCCCCCGTCCTGGCGGTGATCGGGCTGCTGCTCGTGCCGGCGGCCGGCGGTGCGGAGGGCGGTACCGGGGGGACGGGAGGTCTCGCGGACGCGGCCTCGGGCCTGCTCGTGCTGATCTGTCTGGTGCGGGTGCTGCGCAGCGGCGCCCGGCCGTTGACCCGGGCCGCGGCGGTCGTGATCGGGCTGCCGGTCCTGGGGATCTGTCTGGCGGCGATCACGTCGAGCGACCCGGCGGCGAGCCTGCCGGGCGTGGCGCGCTACCTCCAGGTCTTCGTGCTCGTCCCGGCGGCCGTGCTGCTGATGATCCGTGACCGGCGGGACTTCGCGCTCGTCGCGTGGGCGCTGGTCGGGCTGGCGCTGCTCCAGGGCGCCGTCGGGGTCACGCAGTACCTGACCGGCACGGGCGCGTCGTACATGGGCGAGGACATCCGTGCGGTGGGGACGTTCGGGCCGACGGATGTGATGGGGATGGCGACGGTCGTCTCGTACGGCCTCGTCATCGTCACCGGGATCGCGCTGGGCAGCGGGCGGGGGCGAGTCCGTACGGCCGCGCTGGTCTGCGCCGGTCTGCTGTTCCTGCCGCTGATGCTCTCCTTCAGCCGGGGCGCGTGGATCGCGACGGTCCTGGCGATCGCGATCCAGCTGGTGCTGTCGGGGCTGCGGCGGGCGGGGCGGGTGGCGTTGGTGACGGGCGCGCTCGCGGTGGTCCTGGTGGGGGGCCTCGGTGTGGGGTCGGCGATGGTGAAGGAACGGGTCACCAGCATCACGCAGGTGGCGGGCGCGCCGGACCAGTCGGTGACGGACCGGTACACGATGTGGGCGGCGGCGGGGCGGATGTGGCGCTCGGATCCGCTGACGGGCGTGGGCCTGAAGGGCTTCCCCGCGTACCGCGACTCCAACGCCTCGCTCGCGCTGTCGTCGGGCAGCGACACGGCGGGCGCGGGGGCGCTGTTCCGGCGTCAGCCGCTGCTGTCCCCGCACAACATGTATCTGCTGGTGCTCAGCGAGCAGGGTCTGGTGGGCCTCCTCACCCTCGCGGGCGGCTGGACGGCGCTGCTGGTGGGGGCGTTGCGGCGGCGGGCGTGGGGTGCGGACTGCGCGCTGATCGCGATCGGCCTGCTGTCGTGGCAGCTCATCGACTTCTTCTACGCGGACATCGGCGGGCCCTCCACGGTCCTGATGTCGGTCGTGTTCGGCCTCGCGGCATGGTGGTCGCTGTCGGCGGTGAAGCGTGCGTGACCCCTGGGGCGGGGAGCCGGAGTCCACGGACCGTGTGCGGCATCCGGAGAGCCCCGACCTGGGGTCGGGGGCGGAGGATCCCGGGGGATGGGTGTGGCCGCACGTGGACCCGTGGTCCCTGACCGATCACTCGACGGCCCCGACCCCCGCCGGCGGCTGGCGCTGGGCCGGCACGGCCGCCGCTGCCCCGGCGGCGGGGACGCGGGCCGGAGCCTGGCCCGGGGCCGCCCCGGCGGAATCGACGCCTCGCTCGGCGGCGGGGTGGAGCCCGCGCAGCGGGGCACCGGCCACGGTCGACCGCCGGCCGGACGGTGTCCCGGTCGGGGTACGGGCCGGAGCGACGGCGACCGGCGGCACACCGTACGGCGCGGCGGACACACCCTCGACGGCCGCGGGTCCGTCCCACGCGGGACATCACGCGGGACATCACGCGGGCCATCACGCGGGACGGACACAGCGGCCGCGGCCGACCGGCGCCGGGGAGCGGTTCTCCACGCCGCAGCGGGGCGCGCACGCGCGGCGGGCCGGGCAGGGGCGGTCCGCCTCCGGCAGGTTCCTCGCGCGGGCCGCCGCCGTGACCGCCGGGCTCACGGCCGCGGGGGCGGTGCTGGGGCTCGTACGGGACCAGATCCTGGCGCACTTCTTCGGCGCGGGGGCCGAGACGGACGCCTTCCTGGTCGCCTGGACCGTGCCCGAGTTCGCCTCGACGCTGCTCATCGAGGACGCGATGGCGCTGATCCTGGTGCCCGCGTTCAGCCGCGCGCTGGCGCGACGCGGCGGCAGTCTCTTCGGCGACCCCGTCCGTACCCTCGTACGCTCCACGCTGCCCCGGCTCGCGCTCGCCATGAGCGCCCTCGCCGGGCTGCTCGTCCTCGCCGCGCCGGCCCTCGTCGGCGCCCTGGCGCCCGGTCTCCCCGACCCGCAGCTCGCCGTCGACTGCACCCGGCTGACCGCGACCTGTGTCCTGACGTTCGCGCTCGCGGGCTACTGCTCCGCCGCCCTGCGCGCGCACGGCTCCTTCCTTCCGCCGGCCGCGATCTACGTCGCGTACAACGTCGGCATCATCGGCACGATCCTGGTGCTGCGCGAGCCCTTCGGCGTGCGGGCGGCAGCCGCCGGCGTCGCCGTCGGCGGCGCGCTGATGGGGGCGGTCCAGGCGCCCTATCTGATCCGGGAGCTGCGCGGAAGGCCCGTACCGAAGGGGGACGCGCCCACCGGTGACGGCGGCCGCCTCCTCGTGCTCGGGCTCATCGCCCCCGTCATCGCCTTCGCCGTCTCCCGCCAGTCCCAGATCCTCATCGAGCGCTTCCTCGCATCGCCGCTGCCCGCGGGCGCCATCTCGCATCTGAACTACGCGCAGAAGGTCGCGCAGATGCCGATGATCCTCTCCCTGATGCTGTGCACGGTCAGCTTCCCGGTCGTCGCCCGCGCCATGGCGGCGGGCGACAGGGACGGCGCCCGCCGCCGTGTGGAGCGGGATCTGCTCCTCGCCGCCGTCGTCGTCCTCATCGGCACGTCGATCGTGATCGCCGCCGCCCCGCAGATCGTCGAACTCCTCTTCCAGCGCGGCGCCTTCGACTCCGACGACACCGCCGCGACCGCCGCCGTGATGCGGGTCTACGCCCTCGGACTGCTCGGCCAGACGACGGTCGGCACCCTGGTCCGCTGCTACTTCTCCGCCGCCCACCCGCTCTGGTACCCGGCCGCCGCCATGGCCTCCGGTCTCGTCCTCACCGCCGCGGCCGGCGTACCCGGCGCCGCGCTGTGGGGCGCCGTCGGGATCGCCGCCGCCAACGCCCTCGGCATCACGCTGACCGCCGTGATGCTGCTGCTCGGCGCCCGCCGCCAGGCCATCCCGGTCCGTATCCGCTACCTCGGGGAGGGGCTTCTGCGGCTGGCCACCGCCGCCGCCTGGGCCACCGCCGCCGGCTGGCTCTGCTCACTGTGGATCGGGGCCCCGCTCCTCTCCCTCACCGTCGCCGCCCTCGTCGCCGTCTCGGTCTTCCTGCTCTTCGTCGCCTGCGCCGCCAATGCGCCGGACATCCCACCCCTCACCCGCACCGCATCACGAAGGCTCGCCCATGCCCGCTGCCACGGCGCCTCGCGCCGCGATTCGTCGACTGCTGCCGAAGCCGCCCCCATGGGTGGTGATGTACCACTCGATCGCCGACACCACGGATGATCCGTACCGGGTGACGGTCTCCCCCGTCCGCTTCGCGCGGCAGCTGCACTGGCTGAACGACCGGGGGCTGCGGGGCGTCTCCGTGCGCGAGCTGCTCGCCGCGACCGCCGCCGGCCGGGCCAGGGGGCTCGTCGGCCTCACCTTCGACGACGGGTACGCCGACTTCCTCGAATCGGCCCTGCCGCTGCTGCGCCGCCACGACTTCACCGCCACCGTCTACGTCCTGGCCGGCCGCCTCGGCGGCGAGAACGCCTGGGACGAAGACGGGCCGCGCAAGTCGCTGCTGACGGAGGACGAGGTCCTGCGCGTGGCCGAGGCCGGCATGGAGATCGGTTCGCACGGGCTGCGGCACGTCTCCCTCCCCGCCCTCGACGACGAGGCCCTCGCCGAGGAGACCCGGCGCAGCCGCGCCCTCCTGGAGGACATCACCGGCACGACGGTGGACGGCTTCTGCTACCCGTACGGAGACGTCGACGCCCGTACGGTCCAGGCGGTGCGCCACGCGGGCTACCGCTACGGCTGCGCCATCTCCCCCGGCCCGCTGACCTGCGCCCACGCGCTGCCCCGGATCCACGTCGGCGAGCAGGACACCTCCTGGCGGCTCACCGCCAAGCGCGTCCTGCACCCGCTGCGCCGCCGCCGGCCCACGGCCCCGGTGCCCGCACCGGCCCTGCCTGCCGGAGCGGAGGTCTCATGAAGGTCCTGCACATCATCACCGGCCTCGGGATCGGCGGCGCCGAGCAGCAACTCCGGCTGCTGCTGCGCCATCTGCCGGTTCGGAGCGAGGTCGTCACGCTCACCAACCCGGGCGCCGTCGCGAACGGCATCGTGGCCGACGGGGTGCCGGTCGTCCATCTCGGCATGACCGGCAACCGGGACCTCGGCGCGCTGCCCCGGCTCGCGGGGATCGTCCGCCGGGGCCGGTACGACGTCGTCCACACCCATCTGTACCGGGCCTGTGTGTACGGCAGGATCGCCGCCCGGCTCGCCGGGGTCCGCGCGGTCCTCGCCACCGAACACTCCCTCGGCGACACCCAGATCGAGGGCAGGCCGCTCTCCGCCGGCACCCGGGCCCTGTACCGGGCCACCGAGCGGCTCGGCACCTCCACGGTCGCCGTCTCGCCCAGCGTCGCCCGCCGGCTGGAGAAGTGGGGCGTGGCCCCCTCCCGTATCCATGTCGTCCCGAACGGCATCGAGCGGGCGCGGTTCGGCCACGACGAGGACGTGCGGCGGATGACGAGGAAGGTGCTCGGGCTGCCGGAGGACGCGTTCGTCGTCGGCGGAGTGGGGCGGCTCGCTCCCGGGAAGCGCTTCGACCGGCTCGTCCGGGCGGTCGCCTCCGTGCCGGAGGCGCGGCTGCTGCTGGTCGGGGAGGGCGAGGAGCGCGAGCGGCTGCTCGCCGTGGCGCGGGAGTGCGGGGCGGCCGACCGGGTCCTCCTCGCGGGCGCCTGCGAGGACCCGCCGTCCGTGACGTCCGCCGGTCCCGGCCTGCCCTCGCTCCTCGCGGCGATGGACACCTTCGTCTCCACCTCCCCCGACGAGTCCTTCGGGCTCGCGGTCGTCGAGGCGCTCGCCGCCGGGCTTCCGGTGCTCTACGTGGCCTGCCCGGCGATCGACGACCTGCCGCCGGACGCGGCCCCGGGGGCGCGACGGATCGGCCCGTCCGTACCCGAACTGGTCTCGGCGTTGCGCGGCATCCGGGACGCCCGCCTCGCCCGGCTGCCGCAGCCCGAGGCCGCCCGCCGCTACGACATCGCGCACAGCGCCAGGCAGTTGATGTCCCTCTACGAACAGGCCGTCCACGGCACCCCTCTCCTTGCGAAGTGAGACACCCATGAGCCCCAGCTCAAGCTCCAGCCCCAGCTCCATGAGCCCCTTGAGTCCCAGCCCGCTCTCCCGACCACGGTCGCCTCTCATGAAGGCGCTGCGCACCCCCCGCCGATGGTGGGTGCTGCCCGCCTCCGTGCTGATCGGCGCCACGCTCGGCGGCGGGTACGGGGCGCTGAAGGCACCCGAGTACGCGGCGACGAGCTACGTCATCGTGGTGCCCGGCGAGAAGTCCGACCCGGCGGCCGCGCTCGGTTTCGCCCAGGCGTACGGGCGGGTCGCCACCGACATCGCGGTCACGGGCGACGCGCAGGTGTGGGCCGGCGTCTCCGCCCAGACCCTGCGGTCGAGCGTGCAGGCGGCGACCTCGCCGGACGCACCGATGATCTCCATCACGGCGCGGGCGGCGAAGCCGGGCCGGGCCGTCTCGATGGCCGACGGCGTCGCTCGCGCGCTGGTCCTCAACAGCTCGCACGTCGCCGGGAGCACGGGCGTGAAGGTCGTCCAGTTCTCCCGGGCGACGCGGCCGGTGGACCCGGTCTCGCCCTCCGCCCCGCTGTCCGCGCTGGTCGGCGGCTGTGCGGGCGGCCTGCTGGGCGGTCTGGTGCTGCTGGTGCGGCCCAAGCGCGCGGGACGTACGGAGAACGGGGCGGAGGCCCGTACGGAGGCGGGCACCGAGGCACGGAACTCCCGGCAGTCCTCGTCCGCCTCCGTTCCCGGCCCGGCGGGCGCACAGCACCAGCCGGAACCGGAGGCGGTGTGACCCTGAGCGGGCTGAGCATGCAGATCTGCCGGGACGGCGAGGAGTTCGGCCGGCTCGGCGAGCGGTGGGCGTCGCTGTACGCCCGCTGCTCCACGGCCACCCCGTTCCAGTCCCACTCCTGGCTGCACTCCTGGTGGGTCTCGTACGGCCGGCCGGGGGCGCTGCGCGTGGTGCTGGTACGGCGGCAGGACGGCGAACTGGTCGCGGCGGCGCCGCTGATGCGCGCCCGCGGCCCGCTCCCGGTCCTCACACAACTCGGCGGCTCGATCACGGACTTCACCGACGTCCTGCTCGACGACGCGTGCCCCGAGGCGGCGCCCGCGCTGGCCCTGGCACTGGCCCGGGCGGCGCGCGGCGCGGTGATCGATCTGCGCGAGGTACGCCCCGGGGCGGCCGCCGAGCGGGTCTTCGCCCGCTGGCGGGGCCCGCGTCGGCGGCTGGCCGACTCGCTCTGCCTGGAGCTGCCCGCGGTGCCGATGGACGCCCTGCTCGAACGGATCCCGTCGGGCAAGGCCCAGCGGGTGCGGGCCAAGCTGCGCAAGCTGGACGCGCTCGGCATCGACGAGCGCGTCGTGCCCGGCGAGGAGGTGCCGGCCGCCCTCGACCGGCTGCTGAGACTGCATCAGCTCCAGTGGCAGGGGCGGGGCGTGACCGTCGAGCACACCAGCGACCGGTTCGCGCAGCATCTGGCGCGGGCGGTGCGGCCGATGGTCGAGCGCGGGGACGCGCGGGTGACCGAGTTCCGGCTCGCGGGCGATGTCGTGGCGGCCGATCTGACGCTGATGTCACCGCGACTCGCGGGCGGCTATCTGTACGGCGCCGATCCGGTGCTGCGCGCGCGGAAGATCGACGTGGCGACGATGCTGCTGCGCCATGGGGCGCGGGAGACGAGTGCGAGCGGCCGGTCGACGCTGAGCATGTTGCGCGGCACCGAACCGTACAAGCAGCACTGGCGTCCGGAGACCGTTCCCAACCAGCGGCTGATGCTGGCGGGGCGGGGTGCGGCCCCGGTGCTGTGGCTGTGGGCGGGTGCGGCGGACGGACGGCGCTGGGCGGCCCGGCAGGCGCGGGAGCGCGCCTGGGTGGGGCGGGCGCTCGGGCGGCTGCCGGGACGGACGAACGGCGGCGGAGGATGAGCTCCTCCGCCGCCGTGGGGTCCGGCCGGATCCTTCGGTGATCAGAAGGGCCAGGCGTCGCTGTCCAGGATGTCCTCCCAGCTGTCGTTGGTGTCGGTCTCGTCCTCCATCCAGCCGTCCTTCCAGGCGTCCTTGGGAACGCAGACCGGGCCGCCGATCCAGCTCTCCACCCACGAACCGAGGTTCACGGTCCAGCAGTTCGGCGCGGGCTTCGGCAGCTCGGGCTTCGGCTCAGGCTTCGGCTCAGGCTTCGGCTCGGGCTTCGGCTCGGGCTTCGGCTCAGGCTTCGGCTCAGGCTTCGGCTCGGGCTTCGGCTCGGGCTTCGGCTCGGGCTTCGGCTCGGGCTTCGGTTCCGGCTTCGGCTCGGGCTTGGGCTCGGGCTTCGGTTCCGGCTTCGGCTCGGGCTTGGGCTCAGGCTTGGGCTCAGGCTTCGGCTCGGGCTTGGGCTCGGGCTTGGGCTCAGGCTTCGGTTCCGGCTTCGGTTCCGGCTTCGGCTCAGGCTTCGGCTCCGGCTTCGGTTCCGGCTTCGGCTCGGGCTTCGGCTGCGGGATCGTCGGGATCTCCGGCTCCACCGGCACCTCGGGCTCGACCGGCACTTCCGGCTCGACCGGTACCTCGGGCTCCACGGGCACTTCCGGCTCCACGGGCACTTCCGGCTCGACCGGCACCTCGGGCACCTCGGGCTCGGTCGGTACCTCCGGTACCTCCGGCTCCACGCCGTACAGCATCTTCCGGAACACCTGCGCCGACTTCGGATTGCCGTCACACTGCCAGACGCCGTGCGGGCAGTAGTCGGTGATCGTGTGATACAGCGGCTTGTGCTTGTTCATCCATTCGAGCATCCGCCGCATGTACGTGGCATTGTCGCCGTTCCGGAAGAGCCCCCATTCCGGGTAGGAGATCTCCTTGCCGTGCTCGGCGGCGAAATCAACCTGCTTCTGGAGCCCGTACGGTTCGCTGATGTGCTGGTCGAAACTGGACCCGGGCGGCTGGTCGTACGAGTCCATGCCGATGATGTCGACGACGTCGTCACCCGGATAGCATTCCGTCCACGGAATGGCGTCCCGCCCCCGGCTCGGGTTGAAGTCGAAGCGGAACTCCTGCCCCGGTACGGATCGCATGGCGGTGACGATGCGATTCCAGTACTTCTTCCACGCCGTGGGGTCCGGGGCACACCGGTGCGTGTACGTGGTGCCGTTCATCTCCCAGCCGAGGACGATGACGGTGTCGGTCGCGTTCAGGTCGACCAGGCGCTTCGCCAGAGTCCGGAAGTGGTGGTCGTAGTACCCCGCCGCTCCGAGCTGGAGCTGGCGGCGGACCTCGTGGTCGGAGACGCCGGCCTCGTTCCGCTCCAGCATCGGTACGTTCAGCACGAACAGCCGGTCGGCCTGCTCGTTGCGCCAGTCCGCCCAGGCGTTCAGGAAGCCCGGAGGGCCCTCGATGTTCGACCAGAGATCGCCCGGGAGGTACGTGTGGCCGACGCGGAGCTCCCGCCCGCCGAGCCATCGCTCCAACTGGCCGATCCGGCTGACGCCGACGGGTCCGGACTCGAGGAACGCGCCCATTGCCGTGGACAGAGTCGGTTCGGGGTTCCGTGTCGTTACGGATTCGGCGGCGTGAGCTGGAGAGGACAGCACGACTGAACCTGAGGCAAGGAGACCTGCGGTGAACACCCCCAGCCACACGCTCGAAGTCTTCCGGTTTCGGTGGGCCATGGCCACTCCTTCACGATTCGCGCCGCTTGATGGTCCGTCAGTCAGATACTCCGAAAGTATTCCTAATGAGCCGACCGTGAACGCAGCTGCGATCTGATCAGTAGTCCATTGGTGTATTTCATCGCCCAGTTGGGGCACTCGACATGAAGGAATGGCGTGCCGAGCTTTGACACCCGCGTCCCCGCAGTCCTCGTGCGGCTCGATCGGAATCCTTTTCATCACGGCACGCTCGGCGCCGCACGCTCCCTGGGAAGAGCGGGAATCCCGGTCCACGCGGTCCTCGAATCGCTCACGAGTCCCGCCGCCCGCTCCCGGTACGTCCACGGTGTCCACCTCCGCCCGGACACCCACGCGCCCGACGACGAGGCCGACGCCCTCACCCGACGGCTCCTCCGGCTCTCCGACGAGGTGCGGGCCCCCGCGCTGCTCGTTCCGCTGGACGACGTCAGCGCCCTGGCGCTGGCCGCGCACCGCGGCGAACTGACGGACCGGTACCTCCTGCCCGACCAGTCCTCCGAGCAGCTCGTCCGCGTCGCCGACAAGGCCGAACTCGCCGAGACCTGCCGCGCCCTTTCCCTCCCCCACCCCCGTACCGAGATCCCCACGAGCGCCGACGAGGCGGCCGCCATGGCCTGGTCGCTCGGGCTGCCGGTCGTGACCAAGTGGAGCCGTCCCTGGCTGCTGCCGCCCGGGACGGGGCTGCGCAGCACCTCGATCGCGCGTTCCCTGGCGGAGGTGCGCGAGCTGTTCGCCCGTACCGGGGAGGCAGGCAGCAGACTGCTGCTCCAGCGGCTCCTGCCTCCGGGGCGGGATCTGGACTGGTTCTGCCACGGGTACGCGGACTCCGACGGCGGCTGCGCGGTCCGGGCCACCGGGCTCAAGGAGCGGTCGTGGCCTGACGGGGCCGGGCTCACGGCCGTCGGCCGCTGGGCGGCGAACCCGACGGTCGAGCGGATGGCCGGCGACCTCTCGGCCGCGCTCGGCTATCGGGGCGTGTTCGACCTGGACTTCCGGCTCGACCGCTCCACCGGCGCCTACCACCTGCTCGACTTCAACCCCCGCCCCGGAGCCCAGTTCCGGCTCTTCGCCGACGAGGACGGCCTCGACGTCCTCCGTGCGATGCACCTGGACCTGACCGGGCGCCCGGTCCCGGTGCACACCCCCGTCTACGGACGCCGCTTCGTGGTCGAGAACTACGCCGCGCTGTCCCTGCTCGCCTCGCCCCGCCGCCGGTACGGCACGGAGCCCGGCGCCCCGCGCGCGGGCACGGAGACGGCCTGGTTCGCCGCCGACGATCCGGCCCCGGCGCTCTCGATGGCCCGCGCCTGGTTCCTGCACGTCCTGCGCAAGGGCCTGGTGACGTTCCGTCGACTCCTGCGGTCCGGCCGCCCACGCGGTGCGACCGTCGTGTCGCCACCGGCGGCCCGTACCCCCTCCAGCCAGATGAACCGACGTTGAGGACGGAAGGCACGATGTACGACCTGGTCATTGTCGGAGCCGGACCCTATGGACTGTCCGTGGCCGCCCATGCGGCCGCCCACGGACTGAACCTGCGGACCTTCGGCCGCCCGATGGAGTCCTGGCACGCCATGCCCTCGGGCATGTTCCTGAAGTCCGAGCCCTGGGCCTCCCATCTCTCCGACCCGGTCGGCGCGTACGGGCTCGACGCCTACGCGACCACCCGGGGCGTCCGCGCCGAGCACGGAGTGCCCCTGCCGGTCGGCTTCTTCGCCGCGTACGGCGACTGGTTCGCCCGGCAGGCCGTCCCCGCGCTCGACGAACGCCTGATCGCCTCCGTCGCCCCGCGCGCCGAAGGGTTCGAGGTGGTCACGGAGGACGGCGAGACCCTCCGTACGCGGACCGTGGCGCTGGCCGTCGGTGTCCTGCCGTTCATGGAGATCCCCGGGCCGCTGCGCGGACTTCCGCGCCGGTACGTCACCCACAGCAGCCACCACGGGGAGCTGGACGGCTTCGCCGGTCGCGACGTCACCGTCGTCGGCGCCGGCCAGGCGGCGCTGGAGACGGCCGCGATCCTCACCGAGCAGGGGGCGGCCGTCCGGATCCTCGCCCGATCGGACCGGCTGAACTGGAACACCCTCCCGCCCGCCCTCGACCGCGGTCCGTGGCAGTCGCTGCGGGCCCCGCACACGGGCCTGGGCTGCGGCTGGCACAACCGGCTGTACGCGGAGACCCCGGGGCTCTTCCGGCGGCTTCCGGCCCCCACCCGCGAGCGCATCTTCGACTCGGCGCTCGGCCCGGCGGGCGCGTGGTGGCTGCGCGAACGGTTCGCGGCCGTGAGCGACGTACGCCTGGGACGGCACATCGTGTCGGCGGCCCCCACCGGGGACGACCGGCTGCGGCTGGAGGTGGCCGGGCCGGAGGGGACGACGGTCCTGGAGACCGACCATGTCATCGCGGCGACCGGGTTCACGCCGAGCCTCGCGCGGGCGGAGGTGCTGGCGCCCGAGCTGCGCGGATCGATTCGTACGGTCGGCACGGGCGGTGCGCCGGAGGTGGGGGCGCTGTTCGAGTCCTCGCGGCCCGGCCTGTTCCTCGCGGGGCTGCTGACGGCTCCGTCGTACGGCCCCTCGATGCGGTTCGTGTTCGGCGCCGACTACACGGCGGGGCGTCTCGTGAGGGGTGTGCGGCAGCGGTTGCGGGCGACGGCGCGGGGCACGGTCGGCCGTCCGCGTACGGGCGACGAGCGGACGCCGGCGGCCCGGGGGTGACGAAAGGCCGGTCCCGGAAGCCGTCGTGGACGTCTTCCGGGACCGGCCCGTCACTTCGCGCCCGGTGCGGGGCGCTACCGCCTCAGCGGTTGATGCAGACGTTGCCGATCGCCGGGTTCAGCAGGGCGATGATGTTGATGCTGTTGCCACAGACGTTGATCGGGATGTTGATCGGCACCTGGACGTTGTTGCCCGACAGCACACCCGGCGAACCGGCCGCGAAACCGTACGCCTCGGAGTCGGCCATCGCGGGCGCGGCCGCACCGAGAGCCATGACCAGACCGGCGACGACGACCGCAGCCTTCTTGCACTTCATTTCGTCTAAGTCCTTTCCGCGGCGGACGGAATTCCGCGGATCTCGCGAATCGCCGTGCATTGATACACCCGGCCTCCCGCCGCACACATCACAACGACCATGCCCAGAAAAGGAAACCGGCTTATCGCCGGTCGATCGGTATTCACTCCATTGCGCCGACCCTCGGAGTCAGCGCGGCCAGACCGGTGTCGTCGTCAGACGTTCCCACTCGCGGTCCGGCATCCCCGGCACCGTGCGGCCCGCCAGCGCCCATTGCTGGACCAGCGCGGAGTAGACGGGGACGGGTCCCCGGTCGACAGGTGGTGGCGGGTCGGCCACATAACGGCTCTTCGGAATGAAGGCCATCCGCTCCCATTTCCCGGGATCGGGTGCCATCTTCTCCTCCCATGCGCTGTGGTTCCCGCATCATTTCACAGACCCCGCAGGAGAGTGATTCAACCGGGCCACGCCGCGTCGCGAACCTGTGTGCGACGGGCAACGGCATACGGTGCGGGCGTTATTGATTCCGAGCCGGTGGAGACTGCCCGTGTCCGTCAGGAAATTCTCGCGTCCGCGCCGGCTGGTACTCGCCTCGGCGGCGCTCGTCGCCCTCGCCTCGGGGGCGATCGCGGGAGCCCCCGCCGCCCTGCCCGGTCCGGACGGCGGGCTCACCATCCTCGTGGCCGGGGTCGACAGCCGGGCGGGACTCACGGCGGCGGAGCTGAAGCGCTACCACGCGGGCGGCAAGGGCTGCGACTGCACGGACGTGATGATGCTGGTGCGCGTCTCCGCCCGCAACGACCGGGTCAGCGTGGTGAGTCTGCCCCGCGACTCGCTCACCTCGTTCCCCGCCGGTCACGTCGATCAGCGGACCGGCAAGGTGCACGACGCCCACCCGGCGAAGCTCAACGCCGCGCACACGGAGGGCGGGCCGAAGCACACCGTCGAAGCCGTCGAGCGGATGACGGACACGCACGTCGACCGCTACCTCGAGATCGACTTCCGGCGCTTCATGGACGGCGTGGACCAGGTCGACGGCGGGGTGCCGATCTGTACCGTGCAGCCGCTCAAGGACCTCGTCACCGGGATCGACCTCGCTCCGGGGACGAGGAACGTCAAGGGCGGCGAGGCGCTGCAGTACGTGCGTTCGCGGCGGGACGGGAACATGGACTTCGGACGGATGCAGAAGCAGCAGAAGTTCGTGGTCAACATGTGGAGGACGATCCGCGCGGGCGTCCTGGAGGATCCCGACCGGCTGTGGGCGCTGGCCTCGACCGTGCGCGGTACGGCGGAGACGGAGCGTTCGCTGTCCGTGACGGAGATGTTCACGCTCGCCGTGCGGCTGCGTGATCTCGCCCCCGACCGTACCGAGTTCGCGACCGTGCCGATCCGTCGCTTCAACCCCACGATCACGGGTGTGGGGTCCAGCGTCGCCTGGGACGAGAAGCCGGCGGCGGAGATCTTCGCGGCGCTGCGGGCCGAGCGGCCGCTGCCGAAGGCCCCGGCGACGCAGACGAGCGAGATCCCGCGCGGCCTCGGCGAGTACCGGCCGGCCGGCGGAGCCTCGCTCGTGTGCCCGTGACGCCGCCGAGCCGCCGACGCGTGGCCGACGGCTCGGGGCCGCCGTTCAGTGCGCGAGCTTGCCGGCCAGCGCGGCCGGGTCCGTCGTCGGCGCGTCGCAGGTGAAGTGACGGCAGACGTACGCGGCCGCTCCCCCGTCCACCAGCGGGCGGTCCCTGAGCAGCGGGAACTCCTCGCTGTCCGGGGCGCCGAAGGCGACGACCGCGCCGGGGGCGGGGGCCAGCAGGGCGGTACGGCGCAGGGCCTGGGCGGTGTCGTCACCGGCCTCGCCGACCACCGCGATCTCGCGGGGCCCGTCGAGCAGTGCCTCCGCAGTCGCCAGCCCCCAGCCGATGAAGCGGGGTGCGCGCGGACCCAGCGCCTTGACCACTCCGAGCGCGCCCTCGGCCGCCGCGCGGTGGGCCTCGGAGCCGGTGTGGGCCGCGTAGGAGAGCAGGGCGCCGGCGGCGGCCGTCCAGCCGGACGGGGCGGCGTTGTCCGTGGGGTCCTGGGGCCGGCGGATCAGCGCCTCGGCGTCGTGCGCGGTGTCGTACAGCGCCCCGCCCTCGGCGACGAACTGGTCCAGGACGATGTCGAGCAGGAATCCGGCGAACTCGAGCCAGACACCCTCCCCCGTGACCCCGGCGAGCGCGAGGAAGCCCTCGGCGACATCGGCGTAGTCCTCGAGGACACCGGCGTTGGCGCCGACCTTGCCGTCCTTGGAGGTACGCGCCAGTCGTGCGTCCGTGCCCATGTGCAGCCGTACGAGCAGATCCGCGGCCTCCGTCGCGCGCCCGACCAGGTCGGGGCGGTCGAAGAACGCCCCGGTCTCGGCGAGCGCGGCGATCGCGAGACCGTTCCAGGCGGCGACGATCTTGTCGTCGCGGCCGGGGCGCTCGCGCCGGTCCCGGGCGGCGAGCAGACGCTCCTTGATCGATGCGATCCTGTCGCCGTCGGCGACGCCGACGTCCTGCGGGAGCTGGAGGACGGAGGCGCCCTCCTCGAAGGTGCCCGCCTCGGTGACGCCGAAATACGTCGCGGCATGGGCGGCGTCGTCCGCGCCGAGGACGCCGGCGAGCTGGGCCGGGGTCCAGACGTAGTACGCCCCTTCGACGTGCCTGCCGGTCTCGTCGGCGCTGTCCGCGTCGAGCGCCGAGGCGAAGCCGCCCTCGGGGGTGCGCAGTTCGCGGACGAGGAAGTCGGCGGTCTCCAGGGCGACCCGGCGGGCCAGGTCACTGCCGGTGGCCCGCCACAGATGCGCGTACACCCGGCACAGCAGGGCGTTGTCGTACAGCATCTTCTCGAAGTGCGGGACGACCCAGTCACGGTCCACGGAGTAGCGGGCGAAGCCGCCGCCGAGCTGGTCGTAGATCCCGCCCCGGGCCATCGCCTCGCAGGTGTCGGCGGCCATCTGGAGCGCGCCCTCGGCTCCCGTACGGGCGTGGTGGCGCAGCAGGAACTCCAGCACCATCGACGGCGGGAACTTGGGCGCGCCGCCGAAGCCGCCGCGAGTCGCGTCGTACTCCCTGGTCAGGCCGAGCAGTGCCTGGGCCAGCTCCTCCTCACCGGGGACGCCGTCGCCGCCGAAGGCGAGGGAGCGGGCGGACAGGTCCTTGACGATCTTCCCGGCGACCTCGCCGACCTCGTCGCGGCGCTCGGTCCAGGCACGCGAGACGCCGTCGAGGACGTCGCCGAAGGAGGGCATCCCGTGCCGGGACTCGGGCGGGAAGTACGTACCGAAGTAGAACGGCTCGGCGTCCGGGGTGAGGAAGACCGTCATCGGCCAGCCGCCCTGGCCGGTGGCCGCCTGGACGGCCTCCATGTAGACCGCGTCGACGTCGGGGCGCTCCTCGCGGTCGACCTTGACGGCGACGAAGTGTTCGTTGACGTAGGCGGCGGTGGTGTCGTCCTCGAAGGACTCGTGGGCCATCACATGGCACCAGTGGCAGCTGCTGTAACCGACGCTGAGCAGCACGGGGACGTCACGACGGCGCGCCTCGTCGAACGCCTCGGCCGACCAGGGCCACCAGTCGACCGGGTTGTCGGCGTGCTGGAGGAGGTACGGGGACGTCTCATGGGCCAGTCTGTTCGGCATGGCTCCATCCTCGCGCACCCGGGGAAACACCGCCCGTACGCCACGGGTGGGCGGTGCGCGATCGGGGCACTGATACGAGAAGCGGCCCCGTTCCTCGCACTGGCTCTGCGAGGAACGGGGC
>NZ_JBHTTQ010000122.1:0-20133 GCF_042794475.1 Streptomyces sp. NPDC056527 | reverse complement strand
CGCCAAGGACTGACAAGAGGCACGGACAAGGGGCCGTACGGAGATCTCCGTACGGCCCCTTGTCCGTGCCTGTGCGCGGGTCGGCTTAGACGTACCGCTCCAGGATCGAGGACTCCGCGAGCCGGGACAGGCCCTCGCGGACGCTGCGCGCCCGGGCCTCGCCGACGCCGTCGACGGTCTGGAGGTCGTCCACGCTGGCCGCGAGCAGCTTCTGGAGCCCGCCGAAGTGCTCCACGAGCCGCTCGATGATCGCGCCGGGCAGCCGCGGCACCTTGGCGAGGAGCCGGTAGCCGCGAGGGGAGACCGCGGAGTCGAGGGTCTCGGGCGAGCCGCTGTAGCCCAGGGCCCGCGCCACGATGGGCAGTTCGAGGAGTTCGGCGTGGGTGAGCGCGTCGAGCTCGGTGAGCGCCTCGGCGACCGTACGGGAGCGCTTGGCCGTCGGCTCGGGCACGTAGTCGCGGATGACCAGCTCGCGCTCGGGCTCGACGCCCGCGATCAGTTCGTCGAGCTGGAGCGAGAGGAGTCGGCCGTCGGTGCCGAGCTCGACGACGTACTCGGCGATCTCGGTGGCGATCCTGCGGACCATCTCCAGCCGCTGTGCGACGGCGGTGACGTCGCGGACGGTCACCAGGTCCTCGATCTCCAGGGCGGAGAGGGTGCCGGCGACCTCGTCGAGACGGAGCTTGTACCGCTCCAGGGTCGCGAGCGCCTGGTTGGCGCGCGAGAGGATCGCGGCCGACTCCTCCAGGACGCGGCGCTCACCGTTCACGTAGATCGCGATGAGCCGCATCGACTGGGAGACGGAGACGACCGGGAAGTTGCACTGCTTGGAGACCCGGTCCGCGGTGCGGTGGCGGGTGCCGGTCTCCTCGGTGTGGATGGAGGCGTCCGGGACGAGCTGGACACCGGCCCGGTGGATCTTGGAGATGTCCTTGTCGAGGACGAGTCCGCCGTCGAGCTTGCACAGCTCGCGCAGCCGGGTCGCGGTGAACTCCACGTCCAGCACGAAGCCGCCGGTGCACATCGAGTCCACCGTCTTGTCCATGCCGAGCACGATCAGACCACCGGTGTTGCCACGCAGAACGCGCTCGAGGCCGTCGCGCAGTGCGGTGCCGGGAGCGACCGCGCTGAGGGCCGCGCGCATCAGCGCTTCGTTCCCGTCCTTGGCTGCCACTGCACTCCTCCGGCTCGTACGGATGGGCGAGACCAGGGCAAAGTCTAGCGACACCGCCCCGCGGCCCTCCGCCGCGCGCCGGATCCCGCCCGGTCCGCACCCTCGGGAACCACCCGCACGCCACCTGCCCGCAGCCGGCCACGGCCAACCGTCCCACCCCTCGCACGCCGACACCCCGCACCCCCGGCCCACCACACACGGGGGCACCGAGCCGTGCCGAAGCGCCGCACGTCCGGGCCCGCTGCGACCGCCACTAGCCCCTGGGGCACCGGCCGCGCCCGCCCGCGCCGCCACTCGTCTCCGGCCCGCGCACCGGCTGTCCACGTCGGCGGACCCTCGCCCTCGGGAGTGCCGAGGCGGGTCCGAAGCGCCGCGCCATTCCCGTCCCCGGGGGCGTCCGGCCGTGCCCCGCGGGCTACGCGTCCGCGCCCTTGGGGGCGGCCGCTCGGCGGCTGCGGGGGAGGACCTGCAGGGCGTCGCCCATGTCCGCCACCTCCGTCACCTTCATGCCCGCCGGGACCTTCCCCGGGTCCGTGGGGACAAGGGCGTGGGTGAAGCCGAGGCGGTGCGCCTCGGCCAGGCGCCGCTGAACGCCCGTGACCCGGCGGACCTCGCCCGCGAGTCCGACCTCACCGATCGCGACCAGGTTCTTCGGCAGCGGGGTGTCGCTGGCGGCGGAGGCGAGCGCGAGCGCGATCGCCAGGTCGGCGGCCGGCTCGGAGAGCTTCACGCCGCCCACCGTCGCCGAGTAGATGTCCCGCTTGCCGAGCGCGGTGATCCGGCCGCGCTGCTCCAGAACGGCCAGCATCATCGAGACCCGGGACGTCTCCAGACCGGACGTGGTCCGGCGCGGGGACGGGATCTGGGAGTCGACCGTCAGCGCCTGGACCTCGGCCACGAGCGGCCGGCGGCCCTCCAGGGTGACGGTCAGACAGGTGCCCGGCACGGCGACGTCGCGGCGGGTCAGGAACAGCCCGGAGGGGTCGGCGAGGCCCGTGATCCCCTCGTCGTGCAGCTCGAAGCAGCCGACCTCGTCGGTCGCCCCGTACCGGTTCTTCACACCGCGGACCAGCCGCAGGCGGGCGTGCCGGTCACCCTCGAAGCTCAGGACGACGTCGACCAGGTGCTCCAGGAGCCGGGGGCCGGCGATCGCGCCGTCCTTGGTGACGTGGCCGACCAGGAGCGTGGACATGCCCCGCTCCTTGGAGGCCCGGATCAGCGCGCCGGCGACCTCGCGCACCTGCGCCATGCCGCCGGGCGCGCCGTCGATCTCGGGGGAGGCGACGGTCTGCACCGAGTCCATGATCAGCAGCGAGGGCTTGACCGCGTCGAGGTGACCGAGGACGGCGGACAGGTCGGTCTCGGCCGCCAGATACAGATGGTCGCTCAGCGCGTTGATCCGGTCGGCCCGCAGCCGGACCTGGCTCGCGGACTCCTCGCCCGTGACGTACAGCGTGCGGTGCTCGTCGCTCGCGGCCTTCGCGGCGACGTCCAGCAGCAGCGTCGACTTGCCGACGCCGGGCTCACCGGCGAGGAGCACGACCGCTCCGGGCACCAGGCCCCCGCCGAGCACACGGTCCAGCTCGTCGACGCCGGTCGAGCGCGCCGTGGCCTGCCGGCCGTCGACCTGACCGATGGGCAGCGCGGCCGTGGAGACCCGGCCCGCGGCGGTCGTGCGGACGGCGGGCGCGCCGTACTCCTCGACCGTCCCCCAGGCCTGACACTCGGGGCAACGGCCGAGCCATTTGGCGGTCGTCCAGCCGCATTCGGTGCAGCGGTAGGACGGCCTGTCCTTGGCGGATTTCGTACGGGCAGCCATGCACCGAACCGTAGCGGGCCGCACTGACAACGGGTGCCGAGCCGGAAGTCCGCCGACCCGGCGGCGGGGCCCTGCCGCCGGAATATCGCGCTCCTGTCCCCTTTTGAGGGATACCTTCACCCGTACGGATTAAAAGTGTTCAACCGGTACGAAGACCCCAGTCAGTCCTGCCTACGGTCGCCCAGTGACGAGCAGCAGGCTGGACCCCTCCCCACACACCACCGGCGCACACCGGGCGCACCGGCGAGCGCCCGAAAGCCCGCGCACCATCGGCCAGCACCCGCCCGCACGCTACGAGGCCCATCTGGACGGGCTGTTCACCTACTGCCTCTCCGTGCTCTGCGACCACGACGCCGCGACCGCCGTCCTCGGCGACGTCCTCGCCGTCGCCGAACGCCACCACGGCCGCTGCCCGTCCGACGCGGACGGGCGCAGGGCATGGCTCTACGCGCTGGCCCGCTGGGCATGTCTGCGCAGCCTCGCGGAGCAGCGCAGCAAGCGACAGGGCGCGCACACCGGCCGCCCCGTCGTCGCCGCGCCCGAGCCGCCGCCGGTCTCCGAGGAGGTCGCCGAGCGCCGGCGCTCTGAACTGGCCCTGCTTGCCTGGCCCGAGGCGGCCGGCACCACCCCCGAGCAGCGCGAGGCGCTGGAGCTCGCCGTCCGGCACGGCCTCGGCCACCGCGAAGTCGCCGCCGTGCTCTCCCTCGACCCGCTCGCCGCCCGGGAGCTGCTCTCCTCCGCCGCCTGCGAGGTCGAGCGGACCCGGGCCGCGCTGGCGGTCGTCGAGACCGGCAACTGCCCCACCGTCGCCCGGCTCACCGGCGACCACCAGGTGCTGCTCTCCGCGGCCCTGCGTGCCGAACTCGTCCGCCATGTCGACGACTGTCCGCGCTGCCGCCGGGCCGCCGAGCGCGCGGGTGCGGGCGGCCCCTGGCCCGGCGCGGCCGCGGTCTCCCCGGCCAGGCTCCCGCTGGTCGAGGCGCCGAAGGCGGCCGCGTACGTGGCGATGCTGCATGTCCCACGCGCGCGTGCCGGTGCCCCGCGCTTCGGCCCGACCGGCTTCCCGATGGACCCCAAGGACCACGCGGCCCGCCGCGACCGGATGCGGGCCCGCGCGGTGACGACGACCGTCGTGGCGGCGGTCGTCGCGGCGCCGGTGCTCGCCCTGTGGGCCTCGTACCGAGCCGGCCCCCTCATGGGGGAGGGCGACCGTGCGGGCGCTCCGGTCAGCGCGCACGAGACGGACGAACCGACGAGCCTCGACGGCACCCCGTACGACCGCTACGAGAACGCGGGCAACGCGGAGACCACCCCCGACTCCCGCTTCACCCAGGGCAGCCGGTCCCCTGACGTCTCGGTCGAGGTGATCAGCCCCGGCGGGCCGGTGGGACCCACGCTGCCCGGGCAGCCCGGTCCCGGCCGGATCACCGTCGCGGCGCACGGCGACGGGGACACGACGCTGCTCACCCTCACGGCGTCCGGCGGCGCGCCCGTCGACTGGTCGCTGTGGACGGACGCGCCGTGGCTGTACGTGAGCCAGGCGTCCGGCACACTGCGCCCCGGCGAGTCGGTGACGGTCCGCATCGCCGTCGACGAGGCACGCGAGCCCGCCGGCGCGTGGTCCGCGCGGGTCGGGGTCAACCCCTCGGGCGCGGTGGTACGGATCGGCGGCCGCGGGGCGGGCACCTCGCCGCCCCCGACGACGGAGGAGCCCCCTCCGACGACGGATCCGACGACCCCACCGCCGACCACGGACCCGACGACACCTCCGCCGACGACCGAGGAACCGCCCCCGACGACGGATCCGACGACCCCACCGCCGACGACGGACCCCACCCCCACGAGCGACCCCTCACCGTCCACGGACCCGGGAACACCGAGCGGCTCGGACTCCCCGCCGACGTCGTAGACGACGGGGACGAGCCGGCGTCGGGGTCGCCGGGTCGGCACGCGCCCGGGTGACCGCCCGCGTGGCGATCGGGTCGGCGTCCGGGGCGCTTCCCGGGCTCGCTTCCCACGCCGCGCGGCCCGTCACCGGGCCGGGCTGGGCGGCCGCGACGGCGCTCGGCCTGTCACCGGGCCGCGCTGGGCGACCGTGACGGCGGCCTGCCTGGCACCGGGCCGCGCCCGACCGGGCGACCGCGGCGGCGCTCGGCCTCACGCTCGGCCCGTCACCCGGGCTCACCCCGCGCGGGGGTTACCGCTCCGCCGGGTCCGCCGGGTGCGGTGCCACCAGCGGCAGCTGGGCGGCCAGCCGGGCCTCGCACAGCTCCACCAGCACGTCGTACGCCGCCTTGCCCATCAGCTCCGTCAGCTCGGGCCGGTACGTCACGTACACCGGCTCCCCGGCCCCGTGCGCCGAGGTCGCCGAGGTGCACCACCAGTGCAGGTCGTGGCCGCCGGGGCCCCAGCCGCGCCGGTCGTACTCGCCGATCGACACCTGGAGGATCTTCGTGTCGTCGGGCCGCTCGATCCAGTCGTACGTACGCCGCACCGGCAGCTGCCAGCAGACGTCCGGCTTGGTCTCCAGCGGCTCCTTGCCCTCCTTGAGGGCCAGGATGTGCAGCGAGCAGCCGGCGCCGCCCGCGAACCCGGGGCGGTTCTGGAAGATGCAGGACCCCTCCCAGCGGCGGGTCTGCCGGTCGCCGTCCTCGTCGACCTGCGTCCAGCCCGTCTCCGTGCCGACGTCGTGGAACTGCCACAGCTCGGGCGTGAGCCGGTCCACGTGCGAGGCGACGCGCTTCTCGTCGTCCTCGTCGGAGAAGTGGGCGCCCAGCGTGCAGCAGCCGTCGTCGGCGCGGCCCGCCTGGATGCCCTGGCAGCCGCTGCCGAAGATGCACGTCCAGCGCGAGGTGAGCCAGGTCAGGTCGCAGCGGAAGACCTGCTCGTCGTCGGCAGGGTCGGGAAACTCGACCCATGCCCGCGGAAAGTCGAGGCCCTTCTCGTCCGGTTCGCCCCGGCCGGCAGTGGCGTTCGGCTTCTTGGAGGTCTTCTGAGCCTTGGCGGTGTTGTCTTTGCCCGGCTTCGCCTTTTTCGTCTTTGGCACACGACAAGCGTATGCGGGTGGGAGCAGTAGCGTTCCGTCCATGAGACTCGGAGTCCTCGACGTCGGTTCGAACACAGTGCACCTGCTGGTGGTGGACGCCCACCCCGGCGCCCGCCCGCTGCCCGCCCACTCCCACAAGGCGGAGCTGCGGCTGGCGGAGCTCCTCGACGAGGGAGGTGCCATCGCGCCCGACGGCATCGAGCGGCTCATCGCGACCGTCCAGGGCGCCATCCAGGCCGCCGAGGACAAGGGCTGCGAGGAAGTGCTGCCCTTCGCGACCTCGGCGGTGCGCGAGGCCACGAACGCCGACGCCGTCCTGGAGCGGGTGAAGCGGGAGACCGGCATCGACCTCCAGGTCCTCACCGGCGAGGAGGAGGCCCGGCTCACGTTCCTGGCGGCCCGCCGTTGGTTCGGCTGGTCCGCGGGCAAGCTGCTCCTCCTCGACATCGGCGGCGGCTCGCTGGAGATCGCGTACGGCATCGACGAGGAGCCGGACGCAGCGGTGTCGCTGCCGCTGGGCGCGGGACGGCTGACGTCCGGCTGGCTGCCGGGCGACCCGCCCGACTCGGCGGACGTACGGGCGCTGCGCCGCCACGCGCGCGCCCAGATCGCCCGTACGGTCGGAGAGTTCAGCCGCTTCGGCAAGCCCGACCATGTCGTGGCCACGTCCAAGACCTTCAAGCAGCTCGCCCGGATCGCCGGATCGCCGGGCTCCGAGCGGGGGCTCTACCTGCGGCGCGTCCTGACCCGCTCGTCCCTGGAGGAGTGGGTCCCCAAGCTCGCCGCCATGACGTCCGACCAGCGCGCCGACCTCCCGGGCGTCTCGGAGGGCCGCGCACCCCAGCTGCTCGCGGGGGCGCTGGTGGCCGAGGGGGCGATGGACCTCTTCGGCGTGAACGAACTGGAGATCTGCCCCTGGGCGCTCCGCGAGGGCGTGATCCTGCGCCGCCTGGACCACCTGCCGGAGGAGTAGCGCCAGGACGCACGCGCGCGTACGTGGACAACGCGCGCGTGTCCGGGCCTTCGGACCCATGTGCGCGTGCCGGGCGACAGGGGCCCACGCGCGGTAGCCGGGCAACCGTCCCCACGCGCGCGCGTGCCCCGCCTCCGCCCCCGCGCGCCTCGCGGCACCGGCCCGCCCGCACCCCCGGCGTGCCGGGCCTGCCCTGCTGCACCCCCTCGCGGCACCGGCCCGCCCGCACCCCCGGCGCGCCCCGCCTCCGCCCCCGCGGCACCGGCCCGCCCCGCACCCCGTGCAGGCCCCGCTTCACGGCCCCGCACCCCCCGTACAGGCCCCGATTTCGTGGGCCCCGCGCGCCTCGCGGCACCCCACGTGACCGGAGCCACCCCCCTGGGGCCTGCCCCGCCCCGTACCCTGTCCCTCGTGGCAGAACCAGTGGTGCGCATCCCGGATGCGAAGGTCGCCCTGTCGACGGCCTCGGTCTATCCGGAGTCGACGGCGACGGCCTTCGAGATCGCCGCGCGCCTCGGCTACGACGGCGTCGAGGTCATGGTGTGGACCGACCCCGTCAGCCAGGACATCGAGGCCCTCCGGCGCCTCTCGGACTACCACCAGGTCCCGATCCTCGCCGTCCACGCGCCCTGTCTGCTCATCACCCAGCGCGTCTGGTCCACGGACCCCTGGGTCAAGCTCCAGCGCGCCCAGGCGGCCGCCGAGAAGCTCGGAGCCTCCACGGTCGTCGTGCACCCGCCGTTCCGCTGGCAGCGCCAGTACGCCCGCGACTTCGTCACCGGCATCTGGCGGATGGCCGACGAGACGGACGTCCGGTTCGCCGTCGAGAACATGTACCCCTGGCGGTACAAGGACCGCGAGATGCTCGCGTACGCCCCCGAGTGGGACGTCACCAAGGACGACTACCGTCACTTCACGGTCGACCTCTCGCACACCGCCACCGCCCGCACGGACGCCCTCGCCATGGTCGACCGCATGGGCGACCGCCTCGGCCACGTCCACCTCGCCGACGGCAAGGGCTCCGCCAAGGACGAGCACCTGGTGCCGGGGCGCGGCACCCAGCCCTGCGCCGAGGTCCTCGAACGCCTCGCGCACACCGGCTTCGACGGCCATGTCGTCATCGAGGTCAACACCCGGCGGTCGATGTCCGCCGCCGAACGCGAGGCCGACCTCGCCGAGGCCCTCGCCTTCACCCGGCTGCACCTGGCCTCGGCGGCCCGGCCGTCGTCCCGGGCCCCCCGCTCATGACCGGTTCGGCCCCCCGCCGGCGCGGCCGCCCGTCGCGTACCGAGGAGGAGAGCGGACCGGGCGCGCGCGAACGCATCCTGGAGGCCGCCCGCACGCAGTTCGCCGAACGCGGCTACGACAAGACCTCCGTACGCGGCATCGCCAAGGCGGCCGATGTCGACCCGGCGCTCGTGCACCACTACTTCGGTACGAAGGACGAGGTCTTCGCCGCCGCCATCGAGGTCTCCTTCGAGCCCACGACCGTCGTCCCGGCGATCATCGAGGGGCCGCGCGACGCCATCGGCGAGCGGCTGGCGCGCTTCTTCATCGGCATCTGGGAGAACCCCGTCTCCCGCGCCCCGCTGCTCGCGATCATCCGCTCCGCGCTGACCCACGAAGCGGCGGCGAAGGTGCTGCGCGGCTTCGTGCTGCGCAGGCTCCTGGAACGGATCGCGGCCGACCTCGACGTGCCGGACCCGAAGTTCCGCGCGGAGCTGGCGGCCTCCCACATGATCGGGATCGCGATCCTGCGGTACGTCATCCAGGTCGAGCCGCTCGCCACCGCCGACCCGGAGAAGATCGTGGAGATGGTGGCCCCGACCCTCCAGCGCTACCTCACGGAGTCCTGACCGGGATCCTGTCCGGAGCGCCGACGCGCGTCCTGACCCGTGCCCCGGCACCACCCCGCCGACCTCGCCCGTTGACCGAAAGCTGAACAGGCGGTCCGGCATACGGACACGCTGTCCAGATCTTGGTCGGCGGGCGTACGCTCGACAGCAAGCACACCCATTTACTGAGGAGCGAGCGACGATGCCCGAGCTGAGGTCCCGCACAGTCACCCACGGCCGCAACATGGCGGGCGCACGCGCCCTTATGCGCGCCTCCGGTGTACCGGGCGCGGACATCGGCCGTAAGCCGATCATCGCGGTCGCCAACTCCTTCACGGAGTTCGTCCCCGGCCACACCCACCTGCAGCCGGTCGGCCGGATCGTCTCCGAGGCCATCACGGCGGCCGGTGCCATCCCGCGCGAGTTCAACACGATCGCCGTCGACGACGGCATCGCGATGGGCCACGGCGGAATGCTGTACTCCCTGCCCTCCCGCGACCTGATCGCGGACAGCGTGGAGTACATGGTCGAGGCGCACTGCGCCGACGCCCTGATCTGCATCTCCAACTGCGACAAGATCACCCCCGGCATGTTGAACGCCGCGCTGCGCCTCAACATCCCGACGGTCTTCGTCTCCGGTGGCCCGATGGAGTCCGGCAAGGCCACGCTGGTCGACGGCACGGTCCGCACGCTCGACCTGGTCGACGCGATCTCCGACGCCGTCAACGACAAGATCTCGGACGAGGACATCCTCCGTATCGAGGAGAACGCCTGTCCGACCTGCGGCTCCTGTTCCGGCATGTTCACCGCCAACTCGATGAACTGCCTGACCGAGGCCATCGGCCTCTCGCTGCCCGGCAACGGCTCGGTCCTCGCCACCCACACGGCCCGCAAGGCGCTGTACGAGAACGCGGCCCGCACGGTCGTCGACATCACCCGTCGCTACTACGACGAGGACGACGACTCCGTCCTGCCGCGCTCGATCGCGACCCGGGCGGCCTTCGAGAACGCCATGGCCCTGGACATCGCCATGGGCGGCTCGACCAACACGATCCTGCACCTGCTCGCCGCCGCCCAGGAGGCCGAGCTGGACTACGGCCTGAGCGACATGGACGCCGTCTCGCGCCGTGTGCCGTGCCTGGCCAAGGTCGCGCCGAACGTGGCGCCCGGCGGCACGTACTACATGGAGGACGTGCACCGCGCCGGCGGCATCCCCGCCATCCTCGGCGAGCTGTACCGCGCCGGTCTGCTCAACGAGGACGTGCACACCGTCCACTCCCGCTCCATCAAGGAGTGGCTGGAGACCTGGGACGTGCGCGGCGGCTCCCCGTCGGAGGAGGCCGTCGAGCTCTGGCACGCGGCGCCCGGCTGCGTCCGCTCCGCCACCGCCTTCTCGCAGTCCGAGCGCTGGGATTCCCTGGACACGGACGCGGCCGGCGGCTGCATCCGCGACGCGGCCCACGCGTACTCGAAGGACGGCGGACTCGCGGTCCTGCGCGGCAACCTGGCCGTGGACGGCTGTGTCGTGAAGACGGCCGGCGTCGACGAGTCGATCTGGACCTTCGAGGGTCCGGCGGTCGTCTGCGAGTCGCAGGAAGAGGCCGTCGAGAAGATCCTCAACAAGCAGGTCAAGGACGGCGACGTGGTCGTCATCCGCTACGAGGGCCCGCGCGGCGGCCCGGGCATGCAGGAGATGCTCTACCCGACCTCCTTCCTCAAGGGCCGGGGCCTGGGCAAGACCTGCGCGCTGGTGACGGACGGCCGCTTCTCGGGCGGTACGTCGGGTCTGTCGATCGGCCACGCCTCGCCCGAGGCGGCGTCGGGCGGCACGATCGCGCTGGTCGAGGACGGCGACCGGATCCGTATCGACATCCCGAGCCGCTCGATCGAGCTCCTGGTCGACGACACGACGCTGGCTGCCCGCCGCGAGGCACTGGGCGGGGTCTACGCCCCGAAGAACCGGCAGCGCAAGGTGTCGGCGGCGCTGCGGGCGTACGCGGCGATGGCGACGAGCGCGGACAAGGGCGCGGTGCGGGACGTGTCGAAGCTGGTCTGAGCCGGGTTCCGCTCCGAGACGACCCTCCGGGACATCGCCGTAAGGCGGACGACGCTCTGAGGGGGCACTGCGAGACACCGGGACGCGGGGAGTGGGCGGAAGCGCTCACTCCCCGCGTTCGTCACGTGTACGCCACCACGTCACCGTGCGCCCGGGGCGGGACGATCGAGGCGGGTGTGGGGGAGTACGCGAGCCCGTGGGAACACGGCGGCCGACCCGGCGTCACCACCCCGCCGGGTCACGCCCGTCCACCGCGAACACGGACCCGTCGGGCGCGCTCCCGAACACCTTCTCCCCGGCGACGACGGGCGCGGGCACGGTGGTCGCGTACCCGAGCCTGCCGTCCCCGAGCCGCGGCTTCGTCTGGCCGATGAGCGCGCCACGCGCGGTGTCCACGGCGATGAGCCTCCCGTCGGACGCGGAGAGATAGAGCCGTCCGCCGGGCGCGAGCACGGGGGCGGAGACGTTGCCGGCGGCGGTCTCCAGCTCCCAGAGGACCCGTCCGGAGGGGCCGGCGGCCATGTCGAGGGCGATGAGCCGGCCGGTGGGGTCGAGGACGTAGGCGGTGGCGCCACGGACGGCGATCGTCGCCTCGTACACGCGATAGGGGAGCGGGAGGCGACGGACGGAGTGGTCGGCGGGGTCGTAGCGGACCAGCGCGTCGGTCTCCGTGCCCCGACGGTGCGAGGCCAGGATCAGCGAGCCGTCCTCGGCCGTGGCGACCGGGGAGAGGTCGCCCTCCAGACGCCGCTGCCAGACCACGTCGCCGCTCGCGGGGCGCACGGCGGCCACGCGGGTGCGGGTCGCGTCGCCCGACGGCTCGAAGACGGACACGAGGTCGGTTCGGGCCTCGTAGGGGCCCACCTGGGGTGTCGTGAACCCGGCGAGGCCATGGCGCCAGAGCTGTCGTCCGGTGGAGCTGTCGACGGCCCGGAGTCCGCCGACCCCGGTGGACAGGACGACGGCCGTGCCGGCGGGCGTGGCCCGTTCGGCGACGGCCGGGCCGGTGTGCCAGCCGGGTGCGCCGTCGCCGGTCGCGTAGGTGCGGAGGGGCCCGTTCGGCGACGCGACGGCGACGAGGCCGTCCGCCGGCACGGACGGGGCGGCGGGGTCCCGGCCTGCGGCCGGGTGCGACCACAGGACTTGCCCGGTCTCCGGGTCGAGCCGGGCGGCGGCGGTGCCCCCGCCCGCGCAGTACAGGGCCCCAGCGCCATGGGTGCAGGTGGGCGCGGTGGGGTCGCCGCCCTTGTGCAGGACGGTGTGCCAGCCGTCGAAGGCGACGGCCGCCTCTGCCGCGTTCGGCCGGGGGCCGGGGTCCTCGCCGCTATCGGTGCGCAACGCCACGACCGCCCCGCCGGCCGCGAGGACGGCGAGCGCGGCGACTGCCACGACCGAGGGCCGGAGCCGTCGACGTGCACGCGGCGCCGGTGCCCGCACGGGCGTGTCCGCGTCCCAGGACCCGGACGGCCCGGGTGGGGGCGGGGGCAGGGTGGGCGGCCGCCGCTGGGCGGGTATGAACGCCGCCGCCTCGTACGAGGGCGGCAGCAGCGCCGCCATGATCTCGGCCGGGGTCGGGCGCTCCGCCGGCTCCTTGGCGAGGCAGCGGGCGACGAGTGGGGCGAGGTCGTCCGGGACCCCCGTCAGATCCGGATCGTCGTGGACGACCTGGTACGCGACGATGTACGGGCTGTCGGAGTCGAACGGTCCGTGCCCCGTCGCCGCGTGCACGAGCACGGAGCCGAGCGCGAAGACGTCCGCCGCCGGGCCCACCTCGCGGGGCCGCTGGAACTGCTCGGGTGCCATGAAGGGCGGCGACCCGATCAGCTTCCCCGTCTCCGTGTGCAGATCGCTGTCCACCGGCCGGGAGATGCCGAAGTCGATGACCTTCGGTCCGGTGTCGGTGAGCAGGACGTTGCTGGGCTTGAGGTCGCGGTGGACGACGCCGGCCCGGTGGATGTCGCGCAGCGCCTCGGCGAGTCCGGCGGTCAGCCGGCGCAGCTCGGCGGGGGACAGGGGGCCGTTCCGCTTCACCTGGTCGGCGAGGGTGGGGCCGGGGACGTAGAGAGTCGCCATCCAGGGGCGTACGGCGTCGGGGTCGGCGTCCACGACGGGCGCGGTGAAGGCACCGCTGACCCGGCGGGCGGCGGCCACCTCCTGGCGGAAACGGGCCCTGAACTCCGGGTCCTCCGCGTACTGTCCGTGCACCACCTTGACCGCGAGCCGTAGCCCGGAGGCGGACGTGGCGAGGTGGACGACACCCATGCCACCCGCGCCGAGACAGGCCTGGAGACGGTAGCCGCCCGCGTACTCAGGTTCTTCCGCATCCCGGTCGGCACCGGTACTGCGCAACGGCGGCATAGCCAACCCCCGTGTGGTTCCCCGTTGAGGCCGCGCGCGTGCGCGACGCACGGAGCCTAGTCCATGGTGCCCTTGATGTCGGCGGGGCTTGCTAGCCTGCGCGTCGCAGAGAGTGAATTGCAGCGGAGCGCTTTGCGCCAACGGGGGAGGACGCCATGGGCGTTGACGAGACGAAGGAAGCGGCCGCGGTGGCCGCGGAGCTGGACGGGGTGTCCACGGCGAGCGCGACGCGCTACCCGGTCGCGCCGGGGACCCGTGTCAATGTCCGCTCGGGCCCGGGCACGCAGTACTCGATCGTACGGATCCTGCCCGTGGGCTCCTGGGTGGGGATCCGCTGCCAGACGCCCGGCCAGACCATCACCGGCCCGTACGGCACGACGAACATCTGGGACAACATCGCGTCGGGCGAGTTCATCTCCGACGCGTACGTGAAGACCGGCAGCGACGGCTACATCGCACCCCGCTGCGGCTGACCCGCACCCGGCCGTCGCCCGTTCCGTCGCCACCCCGGGGATAATCGACCTCGTGAGCGACGAAGACCAGACCGCCGAGCCCAGCACCACCGCCAAGGGCGCGGCCGGCGGTACCCCCGCCGGCCCGCAGCCCGAGGAGATCCGCTTCTTCGGGACGACGTGGGTCGACCACAGCGGCAACTACGTGCTGCGCCGCGCCGGGCTCGCCGTCGGTGCGCTCGCCGCCGCCGCGGCGGGCTGCTTCGTGCTGCGCTTCGCCTACGAGGGTCTCGAGATCGCCGAGGTCGGCGGCATCCTGAACCTGCTCGTGGTCGTCATGTTCGCGATCTGCAGCGCCATCGCCTTCCGCAAGACCTGGGAGGGCTTCGTCCGCCGCCCCGCCGACCCGGCCCGCGAGGATTCGCTGCGCAGCCTGAAGATGATCGGCTTCATCGGCTCGCTCCTCGCCTACTTCTTCCGCTGCTTCGTCGAGGCCCCGGGCGAGCAGCTGCGCCGCACGGAGTACGAGACGGCCCGCACCCAGTACGAGAAGCGACGCGGGGCCCGCGCGGGCAACCCGGCGGCCCGCAAGAAGCGCAAGGGCAAGTAGCCCGCACCCGCACCCGCCCGCCGTATCCGCACGCCCGATACGGACAGACGCCCGCAGGACGCCCGGCCTTCGCCGGGCGTCCTGCGCGTTTCCGGCGAACCCGTTTCCAGGCGTCCCGGTGCTTGACGCCCCGGACCCCCGCGCGCAATATTCATCACATGATGAATTACCCCGGCGAGGTCACGCAGCCGGCCATCGTCGCGCACGGCCTCACCGCCGTACGAGGCGACCGCACCGTCCTGCGCGGCCTCGACTTCACCGTCCCGGCCGGCCGGATCACCGGCCTCCTCGGCCCCTCAGGCTGCGGCAAATCCACCCTGATGCGCGCGATCGTCGGCACCCAGGCCCACGTCACCGGCACCCTCCAGGTGCTCGGCCGCCCGGCCGGCGACGCCGCCCTGCGCTCCCGCATCGGCTACGTCACCCAGGCGCCGTCCGTCTACGACGACCTCACCGTCCGCCAGAACCTCGACTACTTCGCCGCCGTCCTCCTTCCCGGCCGCGCCCACCGCGAAGACCGCCGCAGCGCGGTCGCCCGGGCCATCGACGACGTCGACCTCGCCTCGCACGCCGACTCCCTCGCCGGCCGGCTCTCCGGCGGCCAGCGCAGCCGCGTCTCCCTCGCCGTCGCCCTCCTCGGCACCCCCGAGGTCCTCGTCCTCGACGAACCCACCGTCGGCCTCGACCCCGTCCTCCGCCGCGACCTGTGGAACCTCTTCCACCGCATCGCCGACGACCGCGGCACCGCCATCCTCGTCTCGTCCCACGTCATGGACGAGGCCGAGCGCTGCCACCGACTGCTCCTCATGCGCGAAGGCGAGATCCTCGCCGAGGACACCCCGGACGCCCTGCGCCGCCGCAACGACACCGCCACCGTCGAAGAGGCATTCCTCCACCTCGTGGACGCCGCCAACGCCCGCGCGGCCGCCCCCCTCGACCAGCCCCGGCCGACCCAGGAGCCCCGAACGATCGAGGAGCCCCAGCGATGAGCACCGCCCGCACCCTCGCCACCGCCGCCCGCGTCCTGCGGCAACTACGTCACGACCCGCGCTCGATCGCCCTGATGATCCTCGTCCCGTGCGTGATGCTCTTCCTGCTCCGGTACGTCTTCGACGGCAGCCCCCGCACCTTCGACAACATCGGAGCCTCGCTCCTCGGCATCTTCCCCCTGATCACGATGTTCCTCGTGACCTCGATCGCCACCCTGCGCGAACGCACCTCCGGCACCCTGGAGCGCCTGCTCGCCATGCCCCTGGGCAAAGGCGACCTCATCGCCGGCTACGCCCTCGCCTTCGGACTCCTCGCCATCGTCCAGTCCGCCCTCGCCACCGGCCTCGCCCTCGGAGTCCTCGGCCTCGACGTCGTCGGCTCCCCCTGGCTGCTCCTCCTCGTCGCCCTGCTCGACGCCCTCCTCGGCACCGCACTCGGCCTCTTCGTCTCGGCCTTCGCCGCCTCCGAGTTCCAGGCCGTCCAGTTCATGCCGGCCGTGATCTTCCCCCAGCTGCTTCTCTGCGGCCTCTTCATCGCCCGCGACCAGATGCAGCCCGTCCTCGAAGGGATCTCCAACGCGCTGCCCATGTCGTACGCCGTCGACGGCATGAACGAGGTCCTCCGGCACCCCGACGTCACCAGCGCCTTCGTCCTCGACGCCCTCGTCGTCGCCGGCTGCGCCCTGCTCGTCCTCACCCTCGGCGCCGCGACCCTCCGCCGCCGCACCGCCTGACCGCCCCTCGGACGCCCGCACCGCGCGACCCCGCGCGGTGCGAGGATGTTCCTGCACGTGGACGAAGTGTCCACACAGATGGACCGGCGCATGCCCCTTCCGGCGAGGTGAACAGAGCCATGACCCAGACCGTCGCAGTCCTCGGCACCGGCAAGATCGGTGAAGCGCTCCTCAGCGGCATGATCCGAGCCGGCTGGCGCCCCGCCAACCTCCTCGTCACCGCCCGCCGCACCGAGCGCGCCGAAGAACTGCGCGCCCGCTACGGCGTCGAGCCCGTCACCAACGCCGAGGCCGCCAAGCGCGCCGACACCCTCATCCTCGCCGTGAAGCCCCAGGACATGGGCCGCCTCCTCGACGAGCTGGCTCCCCACGTCGCCGCCGACCGCCTCGTCATCAGCGCCGCCGCCGGCATCCCCACCTCCTTCATCGAGGACCGGCTCACCACCGGCACCCCCGTCGTCCGCGTCATGCCCAACACCCCCGTCCTCGTCGACGAGGGCATGTCCGTCATCTCCGGCGGCAGCCACGCCACCGCCGAGCACCTCGTCCACGCCGAGGAGATCTTCGGCGGCGTCGGCAAGACACTGCGCGTCCCCGAGTCCCAGCAGGACGCCGCCACCGCACTCTCCGGCTCCGGCCCGGCCTACTTCTACTTCCTCGTCGAGGCCATGACCGACGCCGGCATCCTCCTCGGCCTGCCCCGCGCCCAGGCCCACGACCTGATCGTCCAGGCCGCCATCGGCGCCGCCGTGATGCTCCGAGACAGCGGCGAACACCCCGTCAAGCTCCGCGAGGCGGTCACCTCCCCGGCCGGCACCACCATCAGCGCCATCCGCGAACTGGAGAACCACGGCGTACGGGCCGCCCTCATCGCCGCCCTCGAAGCCGCCCGCGACCGCAGCCGCGAGCTCGCTTCCGGCAACGGCTGACCGGCCCCCGGCCTAAGCGGCCGCGGCACCCTTCAGCACGTCCTCCGTCGACACGACCCGGGCGAACCGCCCGCCATGGAGCGACACCGCCGTCGCCCGGGTCAGCTCCTCCGCCGTGGCCGTCCACCCGAACGGCCCTCCCAGGTCGAACGTGTGCATCGCGTCCAGCGGGAACACCACGTCGTACCCGAGATTCCCGCCCATCCGCGCCGTCGTCTCGTTGCACATGTTCGTCTGGATCCCGACGATCACGATCTGCTCGATGGCCTCCCCCTTCAGCCACAGGTCCAGCGACGGCTCCCCGTAGAACGCCGAGTTCACGCTCTTCGTCACCAGCAGCTCCCGCCCGCTGCCCTTCCCCCTCCGCTCCTCGACGAAGTCCTTGAAGTCGTTGCCCACATGCCCCACCCGCAGCGGCGACCGCGACTCGGCCGCCGAATCGTGCCGTACGAACACGACCGGCCGCCCCGTCTCCTGCCACAGATCGATCAGTGCCGCGATGTTCCCCTCGGCGGCCGGGTTGTTCCGCTTCCCCCAGAACTCCTCCTCGAAGCCCTTCTGTACGTCGACGACAACCAGCGCTGCGTTCTCCGCGATCTCCATGCCCACGATGCTGCCGCCCGGGCACCCCGCGTCCCAGAGGAGAGAAAGTCAGCGATCGATGGTTTACTGCCACCCATGCCGACGGCCCCCGCGGAACCCCAGCGCATCGCCCTGATCTCCTTCCCCGGCATCCGCGCCTTCGACATCTCGGTCATCACCGAGGTCTGGGACAGCGGCCGCCGCATCCCCGGCGTCCCTCCCTTCGAACTCCGCCGCGTCGCCGCCGACCCGACCACCCCCATCCCGCTCCGCGGCGGCCTCACCCTCACCCCCGACCGCCCCCTCGACTGGCTCGACCGGGCGGACCTCGTCCTCGTCCCCGGCATCGAGGACCCCGACGCCGACACACCCACCCCCGTACTCGAAGCCCTCCGCCGGGCCCACGCCGCCGGCACCCCCGTCGCCTCCCTCTGCGCGGGCGCGTTCGTCCTGGCCAAGGCCGGGCTGCTCGACGGCCGCCGCGCGGTCACCCACTGGCACCTGGCCCGGACCCTCGCCACCAGGCACCCTCGGATCACCGTCGAGCCCGACGCGCTCTTCGTCGAGGACTCCGGCATCTGGACCTCGGCCGGCACCGCCGCCGGCATCGACCTCTGCCTCCACCTCGTCCGCACCGCCCACGGAGCCGAGGCCGCCGCCACGATCGCCCGCTCGATGGTCACCGCCCCCTTCCGCACCGGCACCCAGGCCCAATTCATCGAGCACCCCACACCCCGCGCCGACCGCGACGCCGACGCCCTGGCCGCCGTCCGCTCCTACGCCCTCGCGCACCTCGACGAACCCCACACCGTCGCGAGCCTGGCCGCCCGCGCCGATATGTCGCCACGCACCTTCGCCCGCCACTTCCAGGCCACCACCGGAACCACCCCTCTCCACTGGCTCATCACCCAGCGAATCGCCGCCGCCCAGAAACTCCTCGAACGCACCGACCACCCCCTCCCCGAGGTCGCCCGCCGCGCGGGCTTCGGCAGCGAGGTCACGATGCGCCAGCACTTCGCCTCGCACCTCGCCACCAGCCCACGCGACTACCGCCACGCCTTCCGTCACCCGACGGCCGGCATCAACCCGATCGCCCGATAGGCCCGGTCCACCAACGGCCGAGCCATCCCCCGGGCCCGCTCGGCCCCGTCCCGTAGCACCCGGTCCACATGCCCCGGATCGGCCGCCAGCTCCGCATGCCGCTCCCGGACCGGCCGCAGCATCTCGACCACCGCGTCCGCCGTGTCCCGCTTCAAAGATCCGTACGACTCATATACACCGGCCAGGGCTTCCGGGTTCCCACCCGTCGAGGCCGCCAGCAGATCGAGCAGATTCGCCACCCCGGGACTCGCCTCCCGGTCGTAGACGACATCCCGACCGCTGTCCGTCACCGCCCGCATGACCTTCCGCCGCACCGCGTCGGCGTCGTCCAGCAGATAGACGATGCCGCTCCCGTTCTCGTGCGACTTCCCCATCTTCGACAGCGGGTCCTGCAGATCCATGACCCGCGCCGCCACCTCCGGATGCGTCGCCCTCGGCACGGTGAACACATGCCCGTACCGCTGGTTGAACCGCACCGCCAGATCCCGGGTCAGCTCCACATGCTGCGTCTGGTCCTCACCGACCGGCACCTCATCGGTCCCGTAGGCGAGGATGTCGGCCGCCATCAGCACCGGATACGTCAGCAGCGACAGCCGCACACTCTCCCCGGCCGCCCGCGCCCGCGCGCCCTTCTCCTTGTACTGGATCATCCGCCGCAGCTCCCCGTCGGTGGCGGTGCACTCCAGCAGATACGAGAGCCGGGCATGTTCGTCCACATGGCTCTGCACGAACACCGTGCACAACTTCGGGTCCAGGCCGGCGGCCAGCAGCAGCGTGGCCGCCTGCCGACTGAGCCGCAGGACGCGCGCCGGATCGTGCTCGACGGTCAGGGCATGCAGATCCACGATGCCGAACAGGGCGTCGGACCCGTGCTGGTCGATGTCGACCCACCGCCGTACGGCCCCGAGGTAGTTGCCCAGCGTCAGATGCCCCGTGGGCTTGACCCCGCTGAAGATCCGCTTCATCGCGTTCGTTCTCCCTACTCTCCTGTGCGCCGACCCGTCGGCCGCACTCCCGGAGGGGGAAACGCGAACGGCCGCCGAGGCGGCGGCCGCTGGTGCATGCGTGAGCGCGGGCCGCCGTCAGGCGGCCCACCACTGAGTCGTGCGCGCATGCGTAGTCATGCGGAGAGACTACGCCCGGGGACCGGGGTTGACATGGGATTGCGCCGTCCGTAGTGTTCTCCGAGTTGTCCGACGTGAGCACCGACCCCGGTCGGCCCCGGACAGCCATTCCGCAAGACCCACTACAAGCTGATGATGCTTCGTCGCGTCGTCGTGCTTTCCGTGCGTTTTTGCGAAATGAGGAATCCGCGTTCGAAGGTTTGAGCGTGAGCCGCCCGATTAGCGTCGGAGGCAGGGAATCCGCTAAAGTCTCACTCGTCGGAACGGCCCAACAGCCGCAAAGACAACCCACTCTGACTGGGAATCAGGCCCGAAAGGATCTGATAGAGTCGGAAACGCCGGAAGGCCGAA